>NZ_KV831656.1:0-21884 GCF_001837185.1 Neisseria sp. HMSC064D07
ACAGCAACATCATCAGCGAAACCGTAGCCGGTGGTGCGCAGCTGAAACTGGCCGATGTGTTGAATGTCGGTCAAGCGGCTCCGGTGAAAATCGATGGCGACAAAGGCGAAGTCAGCGGCTTGAGCAATACGACTTTGGGTGGCAGCGATTTTGCCCAAGGCAAACGTGCGGCGACCGAAGAGCAGCTGAATGCAGCCCAAGATCAGTTGGTGAATGTATTGGGTGGCAATGCGGCCAATAACGGCGGCAACATCAGCATGACCGATATTGGCGGTACGGGTGAGAACAACATCCACGATGCGATCAAAGCCGTCAATGCAACTGCCAATCTGCCTTTGACTTTCGGCGGCGACAGCGGCAAAGACGTTGAACGCAAACCGGGTACAAAGCTGAATATTGTTGGCGGTCAAACCGATGCAGCCAAACTTTCAGACGGCAATATCGGCGTTGTAGCGAATGGCTCTGATAAGTTGGAAGTCAAATTGGCTAAAGACTTGGCAGTTGACAGCGTCAAAGCCGGCGATACCACAGTCAATACTGACGGCGTGAAAGTTGGCGATGTCAACCTGACTAAAGCCGGCTTGAACAACGGCGGTAACAAGATTACCAATGTTGCAGCCGGTACCGATGATACTGATGCGGTGAATGTTGCTCAGTTGAACAAAGCTGCGGCTGCGGCTAAGACTGAAGTCGTTCAAGGCGATAACATTGTTGTTACTCAGGATGTAGGCGCCAATGGCCAAACCATTTACAAAGTGGCGACCGATAAAAACCTGAAAGTCGACAGCGTTACCGCAGGCGATACCGTGATGAATAATGACGGTGTGAAAGTCGGTGACGATGTTGCATTGAACAAAGACGGCTTGAAAGCAGGCGATGTGAATCTGACCAAAGCTGGCTTGAACAATGGCGGCAATAAGATTACCAACGTTTCAGCCGGTACGGATGACACCGATGCAGTCAATGTTTCCCAACTGAAACAAGCTGCCGCTGCATCTAAGACCGAAGTCGTTCAAGGTAAGAACATCGTTGTCACTCAGAAAACAGGCGACAAGGGTCAAACTGTTTACGAGGTGGCAACCGATAAAGACTTGGATGTTGACAGCGTGAAAGCCGGCGATACCGCAGTCAATACTGATGGTGTGAAAGTGGGTGACGATGTTGCATTGAATAAAGACGGCTTGAAAGCAGGCAAGGTAAACCTGACGAAAGACGGCTTGGATAATGCGGGCAACAAAGTAACCAACGTAGCGGATGGCGACCTCAATGCAAACAGCAAAGATGCCGTCAACGGTAGCCAGTTGTACGCAACCAACCAAAACGTGGTCAACAATGCTACGACGATCGCCAAAGGCATTAACTTCGGTGGTACGACCGGCAGCAACAACTACGCGTTGGGCGACACCATCAACGTCAAAGGCGACAGCAACATCATCAGCGAAACCGTTACCGGTGGCGCTCAGCTGAAGTTGGCTGACGAGATTAGCGTGAAGACCGTGAATGCCGATACTTTCAAAGCAGGCGATACTGTGATGAACAAAGACGGTCTGACCGCAGGCAATACCGTGGTCAACAACGACGGCGTAACCATCGCTGCACCGACTGAAAACAATCCGAACAACCAAGTCAAATTGTCTCCTGTCGGTCTGAACAACGGCGGCCAACGCATTACCAATGTGGCTCCGGGTAAAGACGGTACAGACGCGGCAAACGTGAACCAGTTGATTGGTTTGGGTACCGAGTTGCAGAACAACATCAACCAAGTAGGTAAGAAAGCCTACGCAGGTGTGGCCGGTGCCATTGCCCAAGGCTCGATTCCGCAAGTAACCCGTCCGGGTGCGACCGGTATCGGTGTCGGCAGCGGCTACTACGGCGGTCAGTCTGCTATGGCCATCGGCGTGTCTGCGATGAGCGACGGCGGCAACTGGATTGTCAAAGGCAACTTCTCGGCCAATACCGACGGTCATGTCGGTGTCGGTGCCGGTGCGCTGTATCAGTGGTAAGTTGGCAATGACAGGCAACTAGATTTGCTGCCTGAATAGGGAGGCCGTCTGAAATTTTAGGTTTCAGACGGCCTTTTTTCTGAAAACACTTGAATTTAGGCTATATGAAACGATATGCTTCATCTATTTACCGCATGACTCTGAAAGAGAACAAATGAGCAAAACCGTCCATTATTTGAAAGACTACGCCGCGCCAGCGTACCGTATTCTGAAAACCGACCTGCATTTCGATATTTTAGAACCGCAAACCATCGTCAAATCCAGTCTGACCGTTCAACCTGAAAGAGCAGGGGAGCCATTGGTATTGGATGGTTCGGCAAAACTGCTGTCCGTGAAAGTAAACGGCCAGGCTGTAGATTATGTGTTGGAAGACGAAAAACTGACGATTGCCGGCGTGCCGTCTGAAAACTTCACGTTGGAAGTGGAAACTGAAATACTGCCGGCTGAGAACAAATCTCTGATGGGTCTGTATGCTTCCGGCGGCAACCTGTTTACCCAATGCGAACCGGAAGGTTTCCGCAAAATTACCTTCTACATCGACCGTCCGGATGTCATGTCTAAATTTACCACCACGATCGTTGCAGACAAAAAACGCTATCCGGTGTTGCTGTCTAACGGCAATAAAATCGATGGCGGCGAGTTTTCAGACGGCCGTCATTGGGTGAAATGGGAAGACCCGTTTGCCAAGCCGAGCTATCTCTTTGCTTTGGTGGCAGGCGATTTAGCGGTAACGGAAGATTATTTTACGACCATGAGCGGCCGTAAGGTCAAAATCGAGTTCTACACTACTGAGACAGACAAACCTAAAGTCGGTTTTGCCGTGGAATCGTTGAAAAATGCGATGAAATGGGACGAAACGCGCTTCGGCTTGGAATACGACTTGGATATTTTCATGGTCGTTGCCGTGGGCGATTTCAATATGGGTGCGATGGAAAACAAAGGTTTGAATATTTTCAACACCAAGTTCGTGCTGGCCAACAGCCGTACCGCAACCGATACCGACTTTGAAGGCATTGAATCTGTGGTCGGCCACGAATATTTCCACAACTGGACGGGCAACCGCGTGACCTGCCGCGATTGGTTCCAATTGTCGCTGAAAGAAGGCTTGACCGTATTCCGTGATCAAGAGTTTTCCGGCGATCGAGCCAGCCGCGTGGTGCGCCGTATCGACAATGTCCGCATGCTGCGCTTGTTCCAATTCCCTGAAGATGCGGGTCCGACTGCGCATCCTGTCCGCCCGGCCAGCTATGAAGAGATGAACAACTTCTACACCATGACCGTCTATGAAAAAGGGGCGGAAGTCGTGCGCATGTATCACACCTTGCTCGGAGAAGAGGGCTTCCAAAAAGGCATGAAGCTGTATTTCCAACGCCACGACGGTCAGGCTGTGACTTGTAATGATTTCCGTGCCGCAATGGCAGACGCAAACGGTATCAATCTTGATCAGTTCGCCTTGTGGTACAGCCAAGCCGGTACACCGGTTTTAGATGCTCAAGGCCGTCTGAAAGATGGTGCATTTGAATTGACGATCAAACAAACTATTCCGGCTACGCCCGATATGACGGACAAGCAGCCGATGATGATTCCGGTCAAAACCGGTTTGCTGAACGAAAAAGGCGAAGCGGTTGAGTTTGAATATCAAGGCAAACGGGTGAAAGAGGCGGTTTTGGTATTGACTGAGGCCGAGCAGACTTTTGTGTTGGGCGGCGTCAATGAGCCGGTTATCCCGTCTCTGTTGCGAGATTTTTCTGCACCGGTTACCCTGAACTATCCGTACAGCGAGCAAGAATTGGCCACTTTACTGGCGGCAGATGAAAATGAGTTTGCCCGTTGGGAAGCTGCCCAAACCCTGTATCATCGTGCCATTAACGCCAACCGTCAGGCATTGGCGGAAGGCCGTCCTTTGCCTGAACACAAAGCATTGATGGACGCTTTGGCTTTGGTGGTCTCCGGTGATTTCGACCCGGCATTCCGCGCCATTTTGCTGCAAATGCCGTCTGAAACCGATGTATGGGCGGAAGAAGAAAATATTGACCCGATTCAGGTTCATCAAGCGCGTGAAGCCTTGCTTAATGCCGTTGCCGTCAAGTTCCTGCCTCAATGGCGCGAGCTGAACCGTCAAGCTGCCGAGCAAGAAAACCAAGCCGATGCCGCTGTTCGTTATGAATACAGCCCGGAACTGGCCGGCTGGCGTACTTTGCGTAATGCTTGCAGGGCATTTATCCTTCGTGCTGACACTGCGCATATCGAACACGTTGCGGAAAATTACGAGGCAATGGCGCAAAATATGACCCACGAATGGGGTATCTTATCCGCAATTAACAGCAATGAAAGCGAAATCCGCGATCGTTTGTTGACGCAATTTGCCGATAAATTTGCCGATGATGCTTTGGTAATGGACAAATACTTTGCACTGATTGCCTCAAGCCGCCGCAAAGATACTTTACAGCAAGTTCAGACGGCCTTGGGTCATCCTAAGTTCAGTATTGAAAACCCGAATAAAGCTCGTTCTTTATTGATGAGCTTCAGCCGCAATATTCCGCACTTCCATGCAGAAGATGGTAGTGGATACCGTTTTGTTGCTGATAAAGTGATGGAAATAGACCGCTTTAATCCGCAAGTTGCCGCCCGACTGGTGCAGGCTTTCAACATCTGCAACAAATTGGAAGCCAACCGCAAAGCCGTTATGACCAAAGAATTGCAACGCATCCATGCACAAGAAGGTTTGTCCAAAGATGTGGGCGAGATTGTCGGTAAGATTTTGAATGAAAAATAAATCTTGTTTGTTGACTTTATTGTCATTTGGCAATAAGGATAGATAAACTCAAGGCCGTCTGAAACCGATTGGTTTCAGACGGCCTTTTTCGTATGTTAACGCTTAAATTAATTTTCGTTGAGGGTAGGGGATAGGAATAAAAAAAGAGCCTGCATAAAACAGGCTCTTTTTCATACTAATCCGAAGATTAGAATTTGTGACGCAGGCCAACCAAACCAGAGATGGTTTCAACTTTGTGAGGGCCAGACTCAGCACCACGCAACCAGCCGGCAGAAACCAGAGCAGTAGTGCGTTTAGAGAAGTCGTAGTCAGCACCAACGATAACTTGGTCGTATTGAGTGCCTTTCAGTTTTTCGCCGTCAACTTTAGCTTTGAAGCCGTGAGCGTAAGAAACGCGAGGAGTTACGTTACCGGCGCGGTAAGCGGCAGTAGCAGCAACTTCGATAGTTTCAGTAGGACGGCTATCCAAGGCAGCAGCAGTACCAAATACTACGTTAGAAGCGTTAGTAGTGGCAGAATTTACAACGCCGTTAGATTGGGCTTCGGCGTAGTCACCCAAAGTTTCCCAGTTTTTAGCGTATTGACCGGCTACAGACACGAACAGGTTGTTAGCATCGTAACCACCTACCAAGCGGTGTACGTGACCGTCTTTTTCAGAAACGGCGTTTTTACGGAAACCACCAGCGTATTGACCGAAGAAACCAGAGTTTTCGTAGTTCAGACCAGCGTAGTAAGTGTCACGGGTAGCGTCGTTGTGAGTGTATTTGTCAGAAGGGTTAGCGTTGTCGCGTGGAGTGTATTGTACGCTTGCGCTGAAGCCTGAGAATACAGGGGTGTCGTAACGTACAGATACTGCACGCTCGTCAACACGGGTAAATACAGACATGTTCAAAGCGCCGTTGCTACTTTCCCATTGGTCAACATTGTCGCTAGTGTTTTTAACAGTAGAGTCCAGTTTACCAGCACGAACTTTACCGAAGCCACCTTCCAAACCGATGAAAGATTCGCGAGAGGCCCACTCTTTGTCGCCACCGGCGATAGAAGTAGACTGTTCAACTTGCCAAATAGCATTCAGGTTGTTACCCAAGTGTTCGTGGCCTTTGAAGCCGATGCGTGAACCGAAGTCAGCGATTTCAGTAGCAGTTTTAGAGCTGCGTGTTGCCTTTATTCCTTTGGCAACTAATCCTTCGGTAGTTTTTCACCCAATTTTACTTTGGATACTTCAACGCCAGCTTTAATTTGACCGTACAGAGTTACGTCAGCCATAGCTGCAACAGGCAGAGCCGCCAGAGTCAGGGCAATCAGAGATTTTTTCATTGCTGTTTTCCTTTTTTAAGTGTGAAGAAGCTAGCATTCGTTCTTCTTATTACGATATCGTTCTGTTTCAACGATTCCATGATCATAATATAAAGGTTATGGCCTAGGAAAACAAAATTTCCTCTTGTTTTGAGTAATTTTTGCGGGGAAACGTTGTTTTTTACAGACAGGGTGGAAGTGGAAGACTGTCTTTTATTTTGTAATGTGTTTTTCTAAAAGGGAATTTGGGGATGGCTATAAAATATGGGGTATATAAAATTGGGTTGTGAATATTGTTTATCGTGTTTTCAGACGGCCTTGGTAATTAAAATTTATAGTGTATTGGGTTTGCAAATATATAAAAAACCTGCCTGATTGCTCGGGCAGGTTTGATTTGCTGGAAAGACAGATTAGTTTTTGTCTTGGTCAACCAGTTTGTTTTTGGCAATCCAAGGCATCATAGAACGCAGTTGAGCGCCGACTTTTTCAATTTGGTGATCAGCAGTCAGACGGCGACGGGCTGTCATGCTGGCATAGTTGACGGCACCTTCTTGGATGAACATTTTAGCGTATTCGCCGGTTTGGATGCGTTTGAGGGCATTGCGCATGGCTTCGCGGGATTTGTCGTTGATGACTTCGACGCCGGTTACGTATTCGCCGTACTCTGCATTGTTGGAAATGGAGTAGTTCATGTTGGCGATGCCGCCTTCGTAAATCAGGTCAACAATGAGCTTCATTTCGTGCAGGCATTCGAAGTAGGCCATTTCTGGGGCGTAGCCTGCTTCAGTCAGGGTTTCGAAGCCGGTTTTAATCAATTCAACCACGCCGCCGCACAATACGGCTTGTTCGCCGAACAGGTCGGTTTCGGTTTCTTCGCGGAAGTTGGTTTCGATTACGCCACCTTTGGTACCGCCGTTGGCTGCTGCGTAAGACAGGGCGATGTCTTTGGCTTTGCCGCTTTTATCTTGGTAAACGGCGATCAGGGAAGGTACGCCGCCGCCTTTCAGGAATTCGCTGCGTACGGTGTGGCCTGGGCCTTTAGGGGCAACCATGATAACGTCGAGGTCGGCGCGGGGTACGATTTGGTTGTAGTGTACGTTGAAGCCGTGAGCGAACGCCAATACTGCGCCTTCTTTCAAGTTAGGCTCAATTTCGTTTTTGTATACGATAGGTTGGTTTTCGTCAGGCAACAGAATCATTACAACGTCGGCTGCTTTGGTTGCTTCGGCAACGGTGCGCACGTCGTGGCCGGCTGCTTCGGCTTTTTTCCAAGAGCCGCCTTGGCGCAGACCAATGACGACATTTACGCCGGAATCTTTCAGGTTTGCTGCGTGTGCGTGACCTTGTGAACCGTAACCGATGATGGCAACAGTTTTGCCTTTGATCAGAGAAAGGTCAGCGTCTTTATCGTAATAAACTTGCATTTTATTTCCTTAGTGTAAGAGGGTTCCGGATAATCCGGGTTGAGTTAAAAGTAATAGGGGGTTAGGCAGGGGCTTGGTTCATCAAGACAATTTCCAATGCTTCGGTTTTTCCTTCGATGGATTTGACGAAGTTTTGGAAATGTTCGCTGGCATTGTGTTCGTCAATAGCTGCTTGGGATTTCCAGCTTTCTACGAATACGAAACGGTTGGGTTTGCCGATTTCTTGGTGCAGGTCGTAGCTGATGTTGGCTTCTTCTGTACGGCTGGCTTTGACCAATTCTTTAAATTGGGCAGCCAGAGCCTCGGTGTATTCGGGTTTGACGGTAACTAATGCAACGATTTGGATGCTTGACATATTTGTCTCCTACTGTTTTTCAGACGGCCTTTGTTGAAAGTAAAAGGCCGTCTGAACGATACAGCGTTAAATTTTCAAAATACGCTCGCCACGACCGATACCGGCTGCGCCTGTGCGTACGGTTTCCAAAATTTGGGCGCGACCGACTGTTTCGAGGAAAGAGTCGAGTTTTTCGGTGGAACCTGTGATTTCGATGGTGTAGCTGCGGTCTGTTACATCAATAACGCTGCCGCGGTAGATTTCGGTCAATCGCAGGAATTCGTCGCGGTCTTTGCCGACGGCGCGGACTTTTACCAACATCAGTTCGCGTTCGACAAAACGGCTTTCGTTCAAGTCAACCACTTTGATAACTTCAATCAGTTTGTTGAGTTGTTTGGTGATTTGCTCGATAACGTGTTCGTCGCCATGAGTAACGATGGTCATGCGAGACAAGGTTTTGTCTTCGGTTGGCGCAACAGCCAAGGAGTCGATATTGTAATCGCGTGCGGAGAACAAACCTACCACACGGCTCATCGCACCTGATTCGTTTTCCATCAGAATAGATAAGATATGTCGCATTTTTCTCTCCTTACGCTGACAATGTTTCGCGCATATGCGGCGGCAGAACCATCTCGTCCAAGCCTTTGCCGTTGCCGACCATAGGCAGTACGTTTTGTTTCTTGTCGGTCAAGAAATCGAGGAATACCAGACGGTCTTTTTGGTTTAATGCTTCCAGTAAAGCGCCTTCTACATCGGATTTCTTGTCCACACGGATGCCGATATGGCCGTAGGCTTCAGCCAGTTTGACAAAATCAGGCAATGAGTCGAAATAGGTTTCCGATTCACGGTTGCCGTAATAAAGTTCTTGCCATTGGCGGACCATGCCGAGGTAGCCGTTGTTCAGGGTAACGACGTTAACCGGAACTCGGTATTGGAAGCAGGTCGACAGCTCTTGGATGTTCATCTGAATCGAGCCTTCGCCGGTGATGCAGAATACATCTTGATCAGGAGCGGCCAGTTTCGCACCGATGGCATATGGCAAGCCTACGCCCATTGTGCCCAAGCCACCGGAATTGAGCCACTGGCGTGGACGCTCGAATGGGTAATATTGTGCGGTAAACATTTGGTGTTGACCAACGTCGGAAGTAATGATGGCAGAATTATTGGTGATTTCGGCCAGTTTTTGAATGACGTATTGCGGTTTGATGATTTCGCTTTCATTATCAAACCACAGGCAGTTGCGCGAACGCCATTCTTCGATGCTTTTCCACCATTTATCCAATGAGTCGGCTGCAGGTGCAGATTCTTGCTTACCCCACAATTGAATCATTTCGGACAATACGTTTTTCACGTCGCCGACAATCGGGATATCCACTTTGACGCGTTTGGCAATGCTGGACGGGTCAACGTCGATATGAATAATTTTTTTGGCTTTTTCAAAGAATTTGGACGGTACGGAAATCACGCGGTCATCGAAGCGCGCACCGATTGCCAGTACAACGTCTGCATTCTGCATGGCGAGGTTGGCTTCGTAAGTGCCGTGCATGCCCAGCATACCCAAGAATTGGCGGTCGCTGGAAGGGTATGCGCCCAAGCCCATCAATGTGCCGGTACAAGGAGCGCCGATCATGCGGACGAATTTGGTCATTTCCTCAGAGGCATTGCCCAAAACCACGCCGCCGCCGAAGTAAACAATAGGGCGTTTGGCGGAAGCCAGCATTTGTACGGCTTTTTTGATTTGACCGATGTGGCCTTGTACAACTGGTTGGTAAGAGCGGATGAAGATGTCTTCTTGCGGATAGCTGAATTTAGCCATTGCTTGGGTGACATCTTTGGGAACATCGACAACAACTGGACCCGGACGGCCGCTTGCGGCGATTTGGAAAGCTTTTTTGATGGTGTCTGCCAACTCAGCGATATTGGTCACCAAGAAATTGTGTTTGACACAAGGGCGGGTAATGCCGACTGTATCCACTTCTTGGAATGCGTCTGTCCCGATAAGGGAGTTGCCCACCTGGCCACTGATGACTACCAACGGAATGGAGTCACTGTAAGCAGTGGCGATACCGGTCAGGGCATTGGTCACGCCTGGGCCGGAAGTGACCAAGGCAACGCCGACTTTGCCGCTGACACGGGCATAGGCATCTGCCGCATGTACGGCGGCCTGCTCGTGGCGAACCAGGATGTGCTTGAATTTATTGAGTTGGAAAAGGGCATCGTAGATTTCGATAACCGCGCCGCCCGGATAGCCGAATACATACTCGACACCTTCGGCTTTGAGACTTTGCACGATGATTTGTGCGCCAGATAATTGCATATTGACCTCTTTTATATGGTTTCAAACCAATAGGAACAATCCGCCTCACCACAGCACCTGTAATGCAATTCCACCAAGCAGCGATTTAGGGTACGCGCACTGAGGGAATACGATGACAGTCAGACTATCCAAGCAATTGGAAAGAAACACAGAGTTTGTGAAAAAGAGTAGAAACGATAACGCAATCCGACTGTACAAGCAAGACAAAATCTTTCATCTTTTAACGTTTAAGGAGTGAAAATAGATTATCGTTTGATTTTAAAGAAATAAAAAAACAGTTTTATTGAGCTTGATGTGGGTGGATTGTTGACAGTTTGAGTAAGGAGAAGGTTTTGCAAATGATAAATAGCAAAAAACCTCTTGACCGAATCAAGAGGTTTTTTTTAATTTGGTGCCCAGGGTCGGACTCGAACCGACACACCTTGCGGCGGGGGATTTTGAGTCCCCTGCGTCTACCAATTTCGCCACCTGGGCTAGCGAAGAAGTCGTCATTATAGCGAGTTCTCGAATCTTGTAAAGCAGTAATTGAAAAAAAAATGGATTATTTTTATATTTGTTTGATTTTTAATGAATTAAACTTTTTACGTTTGACGGCTATCTAAATGGAAGTCAGATTTTTAAAACAAAAAAAGCAGTATTTATCTTCAAAAAGGGCTACATTTAATGTGTCAAACGCGTTAATATGAAGATGTTTTGTTTTTATATCGGCCGGGCGGTTGTTTGGCCTTATTTATTTGAAACGGTTTTGGAGAAAATTTATGCTTTCCGTGACACGAACTTTCTTACTCAGTGCTATTGCGTTGGCCACCCTGGCTGCTTGTCAGCCTAAAGAGGAAGCCAAAGAGGTTTCTTCGGCGCCTGCCGCTTCTGCCGCACCGGCCGCTTCCGGTGAATCTACTGCCAAAGCGCAAGCGCGTGGTACCGATATGCGCAAAGAAGACATTGGCGGCGACTTTACATTGACTGATGGCGACGGCAAACCTTTCAGCCTGAGCGATTTGAAAGGCAAAGTGGTTATCCTGTCTTTCGGTTATACCCACTGTCCGGACGTGTGCCCGACCGAGTTGCTGACTTACAGCGATACTTTGAAACAATTGGGCGACCAGGCTAAAGACGTGAAAGTGGTATTCGTCAGCATCGACCCTGAGCGCGATACGCCTGAAGTAATCGGCAAATACGCCAAACAGTTCAACCCTGATTTTATCGGCCTGACGGCTACCGGCGATCAAAGCCTGCCAGTCATCAAGCAGCAATACCGCGTGGTATCGGCTAAAGTCAACCAAAAAGAAGACAGCGAAAACTATTTGGTCGACCACTCTTCAGGTGCATATTTGATTGATAAAAACGGTGAAGTGGCGATTTTCTCGCCTTACGGCAGCGAGCCTGAAACGATTGCAGCCGATGTGAAAACTTTATTGTAAAACCGTAGTTGAGGCCATCTGAAATGGGTTGTTGATTTCAGACGGCCTTCTTGCTTTTGATACGGCAAAGGAAAAGAAAAAATGACCGACACACTTTTAACGATTGCTTTATCCAAGGGGCGAATTTTTGAGGAAACCCTGCCACTGTTGGCCGCCGCCGGTATTGTGCCAGCGGAAGAGCCGGAAAAATCGCGTAAGCTGATTATTGGTACGAATCATGACAATATCCGTTTGGTGATTGTGCGCGCGACCGATGTGCCGACTTATGTGCAATATGGTGCGGCGGATTTTGGCATTGCCGGTAAGGATGTGCTGATTGAGCATGGCGGAGATGGCCTGTATCAACCTTTGGATTTGCACATCGCCTCATGCCGCATGATGGTTGCGGTTAAAAAAGGTTTTGATTACGCCGCTGCGTCCAAACCCGGCAGCCGCTTGCGGATTGCCACCAAATATCCCGACATTGCCGCCGAACACTTTGCCGACAAGGGTGTGCATGTGGACATCATCAAACTGTACGGCTCGATGGAGCTTGCGCCTTTGGTCGGTCTGAGCGACGCGATTGTCGATTTGGTTTCCAGCGGCAATACGTTAAAGGCCAATGGTTTGGAAGCTGTGGAACATGTGGCTGATATTTCGAGCCGCTTGGTGGTCAACAAAGCTGCTTTGAAAACCAAATATGCGTTGTTGAATCCGATTATTCAGGCATTTGAAAATGCCGCTAAGGCCGTCTGAAAAGTTTTTGGCAAAAGTTGTCTGCCAACCCAGTTTGAAAGCCCCGTCATGATGCAAAGCAAACCGACACTCGATACGATTCTTTCCCATCGTTCCATCCGCAGGTTTACTTCCGAGCCGATTGTCGATGAAATCCTTGATACGCTGGTTCGTGCCGGACAACAGGCTTCGACTTCCAACAACCTGCAATGCGTTTCCATCATCCGCGTATCGGATCTTGCACTGAGGCAGGGGATACATGAAGCGGCAGGAAGTGCGCCTTATATTGTCCATTGTGCGGAATTTTTATTGTTTTGCATCGATTTTTCCAAACACAAGGCAATGTTTCCCGATGCGCAAATTGATTGGGCGGAAGTAACCCTGATTGGTGCGGTCGATGCAGGCATTATGGCACAAAACGTATTGCTTGCCGCAGAATCACTTGGACTGGGCGGCGTGTATATCGGCGCGTTGCGCAATAATGCGCAAAAAGTGTCGGACGTGTTGAACCTGCCGGATTATTGCGTGCCTTTGGTGGGGTTGTGCCTCGGTTATCCCGACCAAGATCCGCCGCTCAAGCCGCGCTTACCTAAGGAAATGGTCTATGCCGAAAACGCTTGTCCGAGCCTGAATGCCGAGGCGGTTGAAGCCTATAATCAGGCAGTAGCGGATTATTATGAGTTACGCAAGGGTAGCCCGATACCTTGGAAAGAATCGCTGGCCAAAACCTTGGGCAATCCTGTGCGGCCGCATATGTTGGCGTTTTTGCAGAAAAAAGGTTTTTTGAAAAGATAATGCTCAGACGGCCTATGTGTGGCTGAGGCCGTCTGAAAACAATAGGAACGAAACAAGGAAGAGAGCAAACCATGAAGAAACTCGACACCCAATCCCCTGATTTTCAAGCCGAACTCAAAGCGTTACTCGCTTTTGAAACCGCACAAAACCCTGAAATCGACCGTATTGTTGCCGACATCTGCGCCGATGTTCAAAAACGCGGCGATGCGGCGCTGATTGAATACACCAACCGCTTTGACGGCACATCCGCTCAAACCATCGACGATTTAATTCTGACGCAAGACGATTTGCAGTCTGCCTTTGAGCGTTTGCCTGAAAACATTCAGACGGCCTTGAAAACGGCCGCGAGACGGGTGGAAAGCTACCATAAACACCAAAAAATGGAGTCGTGGACTTACGAAGACGAAGATGGCACGCTTTTGGGTCAACAAATTACGCCGCTTGACCGTGTCGGTATTTATGTTCCGGGCGGTAAAGCCGCTTATCCAAGTTCCGTCATCATGAACGCCATGCCTGCCCACGTTGCCGGCGTGAAAGAAATCATCATGGTCGTTCCCACTCCGAAAGGCGAGCGCAACGATATTGTGTTGGCGGCTGCTTTTGTGGCCGGTGTGACTAAAGTGTTTACGGTCGGAGGCGCGCAGGCGGTTGCGGCTTTGGCCTATGGTACGGAATCTGTGCCTCAAGTCGATAAGATTACCGGCCCGGGCAATGCCTTTGTCGCTGCGGCCAAACGCCGCGTGTTCGGCGTGGTCGGTATCGATATGGTGGCAGGGCCGTCTGAAATTTTGGTGATTGCCGATGGTACGACGCCTGCTGATTGGGTGGCGATGGATTTGTTCAGTCAGGCGGAACACGATGAAATTGCACAAGCGATTTTGATCGGTACTTCTCAAGCGTATTTGGACGAAGTTCAGACGGCCATGAACCGCTTGATCGAAACCATGCCGCGCCGTGCGATTATTGAAGCTTCATTGGGCAACCGCGGTGCAATGATTTTGGCCAAAGATTTGGACGAAGCCTGTGAAATCGCCAACTATATTTCTCCCGAACACTTGGAACTGTCGGTCGAAAATCCGCAAGAGTGGGCGAAAAAAATCCGCCACGCCGGCGCTATTTTCATGGGACGCTATACCAGTGAAAGTCTTGGCGACTATTGCGCAGGCCCCAACCACGTTTTGCCGACCAGCCGCACGGCGCGTTTCTCTTCTCCTTTGGGAACATATGATTTCCAAAAACGCTCCAGTCTGATTCAGGTTTCAGAACAAGGCGCGCAGAAGTTGGGTAAAACCGCCAGCGTGTTGGCGCATGGCGAAAGCTTGACCGCGCACGCCAGAGCGGCTGAGTTCCGTTTGAAAGACTGAGTGAAACGTTGAAGTCGTAAGAAATCTAAAAGGGCATCTAAACAGATGCCCTTTTTATTGTGATGAAGATTTTAGCTGAGAAGGTATTAGGCCGTCTGAAAACAGGTTTAACGGTTTTTCAGCCAGTCATTACGCATTTGTGCGGCTTCTTCAAAATAGCGGTAAAGCTCGGTTTTGTTGCCGTCTGAAAGGAGATGTTCCAATTTGGATAATTGTTCTTTCAAGTCGCTGGTCAGCTTGAGCAGGGCGGGGCGGTTGGCCAGGCAGATGTCTGTCCAGACGGCAGGATGGCTGGAGGCAATGCGGGTAAAGTCGCGAAAGCCTGTGGCGGCATAGGGGAGGTAGTTTTTGCCGTGCGGATGGTCAACCAAAGCGTGGACATAGGCAAAGGCGGTCAAGTGCGGCAAGTGTGAAACGGCGGCAAAAATATTGTCGTGTTCTTCGGCACTCATGGTCGAAATTTGCGAACCAACCGCCTGCCACAGGCTTTTCAGCCGTCTCAGGCCATCTGAAGCCTCTTGGCCATGTAGCGTAATAATCAGGCGGCTGTTTTGAAACAAACCGCAACGCGCGGATTTTGCCCCGCTTTGATCGGAGCCGGCAATCGGGTGGGCGGCAAAACATTGCGGCAGGCGGTCGGATAAGTGGGTGCGGAAGGCATTGAGTGCCGATTGTTTGGTGCTGCCGACATCGGAAACGCAGGCGGTGTCTTTTAAGAAGGGCTTGATGTCGCGGCATACGTCAGGTAGGACGGAGACAGGCGTGGCAATCAAAACCAAATCGGCATTGCTAATGCTTTCGGCGCAAATATTCGGATAGGCATGATCGATGATGCCGCATTCGAGTGCGTAATTGAGGTTGTCGGCATTGGTGTCGATACCGGTAACGGTTTGCACCAGTCCCAAGCGTTTAAGGTCGAGCATGAACGAGCCGCCGATTAAACCGACACCGATAAGGGTAATGTGGGGGAAAAAGGCGGAAGTGTTCATGGTTTGGATCCGGTACAAGTGGAAAAGCTTATTTTAATCTGTCATCGAGGCCGTCTGAAAGATGGAATCAAGGTTTCAGACGGCCTTTTTTATGGTCGAATTTTCATGATTTAGGCATAGAAAACTCCGTTTAGTAGGAGCATGTAACCGATTATCAGATTTTCATACACTAAAATAATCATCTGAATTAGTATAACGTCTTAAAGTAAGTAATTGGTATCTTAAAGTAAATTATTACATCATATTTTATTTTGATTGATATCGAATAAAATAACTCACTCAGAAAGAAGGAATTTATGAGTTTTTCACAAACCGAATTAGTCAACGCAATGCGTTTGCTTTCTACCCGTCTGCCGCAGTTTCCGGAGCAGCAAAACCAAGTATCCCGCATGTTGCGCATCGTAACCGAACGTTTGAGCAGCCATTTGAACGAAAACCTGAAAGCGTTCGGCATTAATGAAAACCTGTGGTTTTCCCTGATGGCGGTTTACGTCAGCCCAAACAGCGAAATCCTGCCTTCACGCTTGAGCGACCTGATGGACTTGACGCGCACCAGTGCAACACGCCTGTCGGACGACATGGTTGAGCGCGGCTGGGTAGAGCGTTATATCAATCAGAAAGACCGTCGTCAGATTGTGCTAAAATTGACCCCTTCGGGTGAGACCTTCATCCACGAAGTATGGCCGCAAATTGCCCGTCAGAGCGGTCAGGCGTGGGAAGATTTCACGAAAGAGGATTATGATACGCTGCAACACCTGTTGGGTAAACTGTTGAACCGTTTGGGCAATTGACAACAGACGGCCTGATGGTCTGCGGTAGGCACACATAAACGGAGTCTGTATGAAATTAGGTTTGGTCAAATCAAGCGTATGCGTTGCCGCTGTTTCGCTGTTGGCGGCATGTGCGCCCTTCGGCAAACAGTCGCCTTTGGATGAGACAACAGCCTATCCGCTGCCGCAAGGCCAATCTGCCGCTACTGCCCAAGACGGCTGGTGGATGAAGCTGAAAGATAAAAAATTAAACAATTTGATTGCTTCCGCCATTCAGACGTCTACCAATCTGCGTGTCGTCAAGGCAAGGTTTGAGCAGGCTCAGGCGCAGCTGGGCGTTGTGGGAGCCGCAAACAAACCGCAAGTCGGCTTGGGCGTTATAGGTCTGGGTGCTTATGTTTCACCCAAACCTCAAGCAGGTATGGTTGATACCGACCATACATTGGTTTTGGCGAACGCAGCCTTGCAAGGCAGCTTGGTTTTCGACTTTTGGGGTAAAAACCGAGAGCAGATTCAAGCTGTTTTAGGAAAAAGCAGGGCTGCGGTGTATGAAGCGCAGCACATCCGCACCGAGTTGGCTCATGCCGTTGCCGCCCAATATTTTGCGTGGCAGATGGCGACAGAACAACTGGCTTTGTTGGATACGCGCATAGAGCTGGCGGATAAAGCATTGAAACTGATGCAACAACGCGTTAAAGCGCAGCTGGCTCCTGCCGATGCCTTGCACGCTCTGGAAATGGCGCAACAGCAATTACAGCTTGAAAAATCGGCATGGACTCAGAAAAATGAGAAAATCCGCAACAGTCTGGCAGTGTTGACCGGCCGAGTGCCGGGTGCATTGAATGGACAGGTTCCGGAAAAAATGGCAGCTGTGCCGTCATTGCCGGTTAGCCGTATTGAAGCGGACTTGTTGGCGGCCCGTCCCGATATCGCGGCACAAAAAGCCTTGCTTGAAGAGAAATGGCATATCGTCAAATCGACCGAAGCAGAATTTTATCCGAATATTGAGTTGAAAGTTTTGGCAGGCATGACGCACATTGATGCGTTCAATCTGATTCGCGGACGGACATCCGGTATGTTGGGCATTGTTCCGGCTTTGAATCTGCCATTGTTCACCTCCGGTGCGCTGCAATCCAAATTGGCGGGCAAGCGTGCCCAATATAACGAGCAGGTTGCCGTGTACGACCAAACTGTTTTGAACGCCATGCGTTCGGCGGCAGATGCTGTAGTCGACTATCAAAGCCTGAAAAGCCGACAAGATACTTGGAACAAGATGGTCAATATTGCCGATAAATCTGCACAAAATGCAAAAGGACGTGTTCGTGCAGGTTTGGATAACGGCTTGAGCGCCTTGCAAAAACAAGATGAAGCTGTGCGTACGAAAATGTCGGCAGTTCAATACCATGCAGAATATCTGACAGCTTGGAGTAACCTCAATGCCCAGTTGGGCGGAGGCTTTAAATTAAATAAGAAATAAACGTTTTATCAAAACGTAGGCCGTCTGAAAGTAATTTCAGACGGCCTTTTGCTTACCTTATTTACATTTGCTACCGGAAGAAATTATTGTAATGAATAGAGTGTAACTATAGAATATGACTCTTTAGCGCGTTAAACGCGCGTATTGGGGCTGATGGTATAAGTCAGCGCCCAGTAAGACAATAATATCGTTATCACATGTGCAAAATTAAAGTTGGGACTTATGGATACTCAATCAGAAAAAAATAATGTCCAAAATGAAACGGAAGTAGCCGCTTCCGGCGCTAAAACGCATCGCAAACGCAATTTGGTTATCGTTACACTCCTATTCCTTATTACGGCAGCTGTAGTTGCTTTGGCGTATTTCCTGTTTTGGCAGCATGAAGAAGAAACGGAAGATGCTTATGTGGCCGGTCATTTGGTGATGATTACGCCGCAGGTAAACGGCACGGTGCGCAAAGTCATGTATGACGATACGGATGTCGTGAAAAAAGGCGATGTTTTGGTGGCTTTGGACGACAGCGATTTTCAGCTGGCATACGATCGTGCGCAAAATGAATTGATTCAGGCCATCCGTCAAAACAAACAGCAAACTGCGGTCAATTCAAAAGCCAAAGCGCAAGTGTTGTTACGCAAAGCCGATTTGGCCCGTGCGCAAGCCGATTTGCGCCGCCGTGAATCTTTGGCGGGTACGGAAGCGGTTTCAGGTGAAGAACTCAGCCATGCTCGCGCCGCTGTGGTTCAGGCTCAGGCTGCATTGAAAGCGGTTGAGGCAGAAGAAGTTTCTGCTCAGGCAGCGTTGGGCAGTAATATTCCTCTGCGCCAACAACCGGCAGTTCAGACGGCCATCAGCCACATTAAAGACGCTTGGCTGAATTTGCAGCGTACGCAAATCCGTTCGCCGATCGGCGGCCAAATTGCCAAACGAAATGTCCAAGTCGGCCAACGTATCGTGCAAGGTACGCCGATGATGGCCGTTGTGCCTCTGTCTGAATTGTGGGTGGATGCCAACTTTAAAGAATCGCAACTGCGCAAAATGAAAATCGGCCAGCCTGTTGAAATGACAGCCGATTTGTACGGCAGCAAAGTGGTTTACCATGGCAAGGTAATGGGCTTGTCAGCCGGTACGGGCAGCGCGTTCTCATTACTGCCGGCACAAAACGCAACGGGCAACTGGATTAAAGTTGTGCAACGTGTGCCGGTGCGTATCAGTTTGGATGCCAAAGAATTGCAACAAAATCCGCTCCGTGTTGGTTTGTCGATGACTGTTAAAGTCGATATTGCCGAGAAGGGCAGCGGTAAAGCCATGACTGCCGAAGCGGAACAAAATACTGCCTTGCCGGAAACGGAAAGTGTGGATTGGAAAGCCGCCGATGCTTTAGTCGATAAAATCTTCGAGCAATACGCAAAATAATCTTTTCAGACGGCCTGAGTCTTTTATTGAAGGCTCAGGCCGTCTGAAATATTGATTCTCTTCAATCGACCGCTTTGGCGGTTGTCTTATAGTTTAAAAATATGAATTATCCGCCGTTACAAGGGTTTAAGCTGGTGTTGGCAACTTTGGCGCTCAGCTTGGCCGTATTTATGGAAGTCTTGGACAGCACCATCGCCAACGTCGCTGTGCCTGTTATTGCAGGGGATTTAGGTGCGGCTACCACGCAGGGGACTTGGGTGATTACCTCATTTGCCGTAGCCAATGCCATTTCCGTTCCCTTGACAGGTTTTTTGGCCAAGCGGTTTGGCGAGGTCAAAATCTTTATCGCCGCTGTGATCGGGTTTGTCGTAACGTCATGGCTGTGCGGTATGGCACATAATCTTCAAGCCTTGGTTTTTTTCCGTGTATTGCAAGGTTTCATTGCCGGGCCATTGATTCCCTTGTCCCAAAGCCTGTTGATGGCTTCTTATCCGCCTGAAAAACGAACATTGGCACTGGCCTTATGGGCAATGACCGTCGTTGTTGCTCCTGTATTGGGACCGATTCTAGGCGGTTGGATTTCGGACAACTGGCATTGGGGATGGATTTTCTTTATCAATATCCCAATCGGGATTTTATCCGCCTCCATTGCTTGGAAACAGCTTAGACACAGGGAAACCGAAATCGTCAGGGCGCCAATCGATTATGTCGGGCTGGTGTTGATGATTGTCGGTGTCGGCGCATTGCAAATGATGCTTGATAGGGGCAAGGAATTGGACTGGTTTGCCTCAGGAGAGATTATCGTTTTGGGCGTTACCGCTTTGGTGTTCCTGACATATTTTATTGTTTGGGAGCTGGGCGAGAAATACCCGATTGTCGATTTGTCATTGTTTAAAAATAGAAACTTTACGATAGGTGTTGTTGCGACATCCTTGGGCTTCATGGTTTATATGGGTACATTGACCCTGTTGCCTTTAGTGTTGCAATCAAATCTTGGCTATACCGCTACTTGGGCAGGTTTGGCTGCTGCACCGGTGGGCTTCCTGCCGATTATTTTATCGCCGATTATCGGTAAGTTTGGTAATCGCGTCGATATGCGTCTGTTTGTCAGTGCCAGCTTCTTGGTGTTTGCCTACACATTCCATTGGCGAACCGATTTCTATGCCGGAATGGATATGAGCAACGTTGTTTGGCCGCAGTTTTGGCAGGGTTTAGGCGTAGCCATGTTCTTCCTGCCTTTGACCAGTATTACCTTGTCGCATATGAAGGGCAACCAAATTGCCTCGGCCAGTAGCTTGTCTAATTTCTTGCGTGTCTTTATGGGTGGTGTCGGAGTATCTGTTGTCAGCACCATGTGGGAACGACGCGAAGCTCTACACCATACTCAACTGACCGAACATGTTAACTTGTTGTCCTCAATCAGTAACCAATCTATTCAAGGCATGATGGCCAATGGCCTGAGCAAAGAGCAAGCCCTGGCTGCGATAAATAGTACTATTTCCCAACAAGGCTTTATTATTGGTTCAAATGAAATCTTCTTGGCAGGCAGTATCATATTCATCAGTATGATCCCCATTATTTGGTTGGCAAGACCTCCGTTTAGCGGTTCCGGCGGGGGAGGGCATTAGATAAAAGGCCGTCTGAATTTCAGACGGCCTTTTATCTATATATTATTTAAGACTCAATAGTAGATCCCTAAATGCATTTGGATCTTTAATAAACGTCATTTCTCCTGATTGAGGGAAATGGAAATCAAGCAGGCGCGATACCCAGAAACGAATACATCCGGCTCTTTGTGCAGTAGGGAAATATGCACGTTCTTCATCAGATAATGGACGTACACTTTCATAGCCATGGAGAAAAGCATCATAAAGGACAGGGTCTAATTTGTTATCAGCTGTTCGTGCCCAATCGTTAACCGCAATTGCCAGGTCGTACATGAAATTACCGTTGCACGCATAATAGAAATCGATAAAGCCGGAAACTTCATCTCCATTAAGCAGTACATTGTCTTTAAATAAATCGGCATGGATAATACCAGAAGGCAAATGTTCTCCAAGATTTTTATCTAAAGCAGTAATTTCAGATTGAAGCAGTTTGGCATCTTCGCTATCTAAAACCGGGAGCAACTGGGTGCAGGCATCATGCCACCAGCCATCATAACGGGGATTTTTCATTTTTAAAGGAAAATCTTGACCGGCTAAATGCATTTTGGCCAACATCGCACCAGTGTGGAAACATTGTGCCTCAGTCGGCCAGCCGGTATCGGAGCCATTCAAACAAGTTACCAAGCAAGCAGGTTTTCCGGCTAACATAGAATGCAGTCCGCCATCTTTACGAGCAATCGGAGCGGCGCAGGCAACGCCATTTTGGCTCAAGTGTTGGTTTAGCTCTAAAAAGAAAGGTAGTTCCTCTGATTTTAAAACCTCAAAAACAGTCAACACATAACGACCGGTTGAGGTAGTCAGAAAATAATTACTGTTAGTAATTCCTTGAGCAATCCCCTGCAAAGAGACAAAATCTCCCAAATCATATTGCAGCAAGAAATCGCGCATTTGAGCGTCGGAAACACTGGTATAGACAGACATAGCAAACTCGAAGCTGAAATAAAATCAAAGAAACATCATACCAAAAAACAAGCGTCAACAATATAAATTAAAGCATAGGTCAAATTCAAAAGGCCGTCTGAAAGAGCATTTCAGACGGCCTTTAGCTTGTATTTTTTTGTATGTATGGATTGTGTAGAAAGGTTGTTGAAGTTTTTTTATAAAATAAAAACCCTGTTAAAACA
>NZ_KV831657.1:0-237 GCF_001837185.1 Neisseria sp. HMSC064D07
TTCAGACGGCCTCACCATCACAGGCGGCCCGAGTGTGACCAAGTCCGGCATCAATGCCGCCGGCAACAAGATCACCAACGTTGCCGCCGGTACCGATGACACCGACGCCGTCAACTACAGCCAGCTGAAACAGCAAAGTGCCGCCGCCCGTACCGAAGTTGCCGCCGGTACCAACATCAAAGACGTGGTGAAAACGACCGGCGCCAACGGCCAAGACGTTTACACCGTCAACGCCAA
>NZ_KV831658.1:0-21810 GCF_001837185.1 Neisseria sp. HMSC064D07
TCGAAGGAAGGGCTTTTTTGCAAAGGTCTCAATCTAGTTACTCACTTTTTCGCCATTCCATGGTGCCACTTTAAACAGCAGCAACATGCCCGGTATGCCCAAAGCAAAACACAGCCAGTAAAAATTAAAGTAACCCATCGCTTCAATCAGATAACCTGCCGAAGCATTGATAAATGTACGCGGTACAGCGGAAAGGCTGGTGAAGAGGGCTAATTGAGTGGCCGTAAATACTGGATTGGTTTCACGAGCCATATAGGCAACAAATGCTGCTGTACCTAAACCAACACCAGCTGCTTCTGCACCAATCACGGCCGCAAGCATCATTTGCTCTGTCAGTGTGATGGTTTCAAACTTGCCAAAATTTGCCAGCCAAGCAAAGCCTAGAATAGTAACCCATTGCGCCACGCCGAAAATCCACAAAGCTCTATTGATGCCGAGCTTTATCATCCAAATACCGCCTACAATACCGGCAATGACAGCAGGCCATAAACCGGCATTTTTGGCAATGAGGCCGATGTCGGTTTTGCTGAAGCCCATGTCCAGATAAAACGGCGTTGCCAGAGACGTTGCCATACTGTCGCCCAGTTTGTAGAGAAAGATAAACAGCAATACCAATATGGCCTGTTTGATTCCTTTGCGGGAGAAGAACTCACTGAAAGGGTCTGAAACCGTTTGGGCAAATGTACGCGACACAGATGGTGGAATGTCAGGTTCTTTAGCTAAAAACAGGGTCATCAGCAGACCGGGCAGCATAAACAGTGCAGTAATGATGAATACGTTGTGCCAAGGCATTAAGTCGGCCAGAATCAAGCTGAGCGAGCCGGGTACCAAAGCGGCGATACGGTAGGCATTGACGTGGATGGAGTTGCCCAAGCCTAATTCTTCATCTGACAAAATTTCGCGGCGAAATGCATCCAATACAATATCTTGGCTGGCAGAGAAAAAGGCGACCACCAACGATAAGCCCATAATTACATATAAATGCTGAGCAGGATTTAGGAAGGCGTAAATGAGCAAGGTCAGCAGCAAACCAATTTGCGTAACCAGCATCCAACCGCGTCGCCGTCCTAAAAAAGGTAATCTGACCAAATCGATGACGGGAGACCAGATAAATTTCCAAGTAAAAGGCAGCCCGATAAGTGCCATTAGGCCGATGGTTTTCAAATCGACGTGTTCGCTGCGCAACCATGCCGGGATCAGGTTGATCAAGAAATAAAGCGGCAGCCCCGAAGTGAAGCCTGTAAAGATACAAATCAGCATACTGCGCGAGAAAATCTTGCGCCAAGTGCCGGATTGGGGTGCGGTTGTCATAGTGAAATTAATAAAAAAGAAAAGGGATATTGTAGCAAAGATGGGGAATATGGCGAATGAACTTCTGTTATCTTTATCGAATAATGAGAGGCCGTCTGAAACTGAATGGATAAAGTTTCAGACGGCCTTTTGTTGGAACAACTGGTTTGGCGGGCAACGGAGACTTCAGGACGGAAGAAGGGTTGCTTGGGTGTATTCATAAAATTGAAGTTAAGAAAGTTTCAGACGACCCCTAGAGATCGTTTGAACGATGAGAAATATCAGTGGTAATTTGTGCCGTCAGTGTAGCCGTTTCCTGATTTGTCCACAGCAAAAGCAGAAATCGGACCGACCGTTACTGTCCCTTTAGGCTGAGTTTCTTGGTAATACTCATATGCTGCAACACCCATACCAGTTGCAGCACCAACAGCAGCACCAATTGTGCCACCGACCATAATAGCTGGTCCGGCAGGAATACTGCCAAAAGCTATACCGACACCCAGACCAATACCTGCACCAATTGATCCTCCTATTTATGCACCATTTGCTCCTCCTTGAAGGATTCTCTCTCCTAAGCCTCCTCCATAAATTAGTTCCAGATCCTCAATGGATAGTTCAATCATGTTATTTTTCCTTTTCAAAAAAATTAGATGTAGAATATTGAGTCAATACACCCAATATGGAAAAAATAATAAAAGCATGAATATAAATCATAAAATCAACATTATCTCCTTGGTAGCTTTCATAAATAAAAACGATTGGTATTGATATACAAATTAAAATGTACAGGTACTTTGAAATTACCAGTAACTTATACACAAATTTTGATTTCATAGCCTAGTCTTTCATTTGAATAAAATCTACCCTAATCAACTTTCCAACCAACTTCCTAACTTCTTCATGCTTTCCCTGATTGAAGTTAACCAGTAGATTTTTCAACAATATGTATATTATGTTAAATAATAAATGGTAATTGTCACATTCAAATATTAAGGATAACCTACTTTGAAACTATATCGCTTTGATGCGTAATTCTATAAAAAACATTGAATTTTCATGTTTTCTATTTATCCAGTATTTTGGAGTTGATAAGTGAGAGCAAAAAACTTTGGAAATCTACGATTCTCCTTCCAACACCTCATCATTTCTCTAGAGAATTTAGGCAAAGGCGATATTGATAACTCATTTCATTAAATGGAACCAAATGAGAATAATTTATTTATAAAATCCTTTTAAATTAATGGGTTACAATAAAAATTGATAAAATAAAATTGACTATTCTCAATAAAATGAGTAAAATTCATCCGCAAATACAAATTTTGTATTGTGATACATCTATCATAACCGCATTAAGAAAAGGAGTTAGTTATGCTAAGTAAGTCAATTACAGCAAAATTAAACGAACAAATTAATCTCGAGTTGTATTCATCAAATGTCTATTTGCAAATGAGTGCATGGTGCCATAAACATGGTTATGAAGGCGCTGCAGCATTTTTACTTCGTCATGCCGATGAAGAATTGGAACATATGCAAAAGTTGTTTACTTATGTGAGCGAAACCAGTGGAATGCCTTTGTTAGGTAAAATTGACGCCCCTAAACACGATTACGCTTCATTAAAAGAAGTTTTTGAAACAACACTTGAACACGAAAAACTAGTGACATCTAAAATTAATGAGTTAGTTGAGAGTACTTTTGCAGAAAAGGATTACTCTACTTTTAACTTCTTACAATGGTATGTAGCTGAACAGCATGAAGAAGAAAAATTATTTAACAGTATTGTTGATAAATTCAAACTTCTTGGTGAAAGTGGTACAGCGCTCTACTACATTGATCGTGAATTAAAAACTTTATAAGAATAGGAGAAATAAAATGTTATCAAATAGCGTGATTAAACTATTAAATGATCAAATGAATTTAGAGTTTTATTCTTCTAACTTATATTTACAAATGAGCGCCTGGTGCGAACAACAAGGTTTCGAAGGAGCTGCAAAATTTTTATCAGAGCATGCGGCTGAGGAAATGCAGCATATGCGTAAACTCTTCACTTATTTAAATGAGACCGGCGCATTGGCTATCATCACACAAATTGATGAACCACCTCATCAATTTTCATCATTGAAACAAGTACTTGAATTAACTTATGAACATGAAAAGTTAATTACCTCTAAAATCAATGAATTAGTTGGTAGAACTTTTGAAGAGAAAGACTACTCTGCCTTTAACTTCTTACAATGGTATGTGGCTGAACAACATGAAGAAGAAAAATTATTCAGTGGAATTTTGGATAAATTAAATCTTCTTGGTGAAGATGGTAAAGGTTTGTTCTTAGTTGATAAAGATTTAGGCGCATTAACAACAAACAACTAATCAAGTCTGATGAAAAAGGCTAAGTCATTATCGATTTAGCCTTTTTTTATATCAAAATCTAGCTACTTTTGTCTAAAAGTGCGGTGCTTTAACGGTTCATTCTTACCGCCGATTAGGTTTTGAAATGCCCGTAAGACAGGCAGATATGCTTGTCTTACGGGCATTTTATTTTCAGACGGCCTTCGATCTTGCGTTGCAGTTGCGGTAGAAGGCGATCAGACCGTTGGTGGAGCTGTCGTGTGCAGGCGTGCCGCGTTCGAGTTCGGGTTCGATGGTTTTGGCCAGCTCTTTACCGTATTCCACGCCCCATTGGTCGAAGGGGTTGATACGCCAAATCACGCCTTGAACGAAAGTACGATGTTCGTAAGCAGCCATCAGCATGCCGAGGTTGAAAGGCGTCAGGCTGTCGATGAGCAGGCTGTTGCTCGGACGGTTGCCGGGGAATTCTTTTTGCGGTGCAAGGCGGTCGCGTTCGTCTTGGGGTAGGGCGGCCAATTCGATTTGCACTTCGTCTAAGGTTTTGCCTTTCATCAGCGCTTCGGCTTGGGCGAAGGCATTGGCAACGGTAAAGCGGTGTTGGCGGTGGTTGCCGTAGACTGTGGTCATGGGGACGATGAAGTCGACGGGAATCAGACGCGTGCCTTGGTGCAGAAGCTGGAAGTAGGCATGTTGGCAGTTGACGCCTTCATCGCCGAAGACAATGCCGCCAGTGGTGCAGGAAACGGGTTGGCCGTCTGAAGTACGCTGTTTGCCGAGGCTTTCCATATCGAGCTGGTTGAGCCATGGTGTGAAGAGGCGCATGTTGTGGCTGTATGGGACAACGGTTTGGCCGTCTGAATGTTGGAAGTTGTTGTACCAAACGTTGATGAGCGCCATCAGGACGGGAATGTTGTGGCGGAATGGCGTTTCGAAGAAGTGGGTATCCATCGCGTGTGCGCCGGCCAGCATTTTGCGGAATGCTTTTTCGCCGACGGCAACCATCAGCGGCAGGCCGATGGGCGACCAGACGGAATAGCGGCCGCCGACCCAGTCGGACATGGCGAAGACTTTGTCGGGGGAAATGCCGAAGTTTTGGGCGGCGGCCACATCGGCAGAAATGGCGCAGAAGTGGCGGTAGATGCCGGAATCGGGCAAACCTGCATCGCGATACCAAGTACGCGCCGCATAGGCATTGAGCAGGGTTTCCGGTGTGCGGAACGATTTGCTGGCAATGCTGAATACGGTGGTTTCGGGGTTGAGGCCGAGAAGGGTTTGGGTCAGGTCGGCATCATCGGAGTTGCTGACAAAGTGGACGCGGATGTTTTGCCAATAGGGTTGCAGTGCCTGTGTGGCCATGCGCGGGCCTAAATCGGAGCCGCCGATACCGATGTGAACCAGGTCGGTAATCGGTTTGCCGGTAATGCCTGCGTGGGTGCCGTCCAAAAGTTGGCGTGCGAATTCGAGGGTGCGGTTGAGTTCGTGATGAACTTTGGACACGATGTTTTCGCCGTCGACGTAAATGGGTTGGGCATTGGCCGGCAGGCGCAGGGCGGTGTGGAGGACGGCGCGGTGTTCGCTGGTGTTGATTTTTTCGCCGTTGAGCATAGCCTGCATATATTGTGGCAAATCGGCTGCTTCGGCCAGTCGGCACAATAAATCAAGGGTATTTTCATCCAGACGGTTTTTGCTGTAATCAAATAACAAACCGTGCAGAATTTCGTGCATATTATTGAAACGTTCGGTATCTGCAGCGAAACGTTCGCGCAGGGTAACGTGTTGCGTATCGGCATGATGGGCTTCCAAGGCCTGCCATGCGTCTGAGTATGCGGTCATCTCGTTTCCTTAGTATGTAACGGTAAAATAAGCAGGATAGATAGGTATTTCCTGCTTTTTTGTAGTGGCTTGTAGTTTAACAAATTTGAACAGGTTTTGGGAGATGGCGGGGGTGGTTTTGTTTAAGAAATGTATGCAAAATGAAAAAGAAATGATTGATTATCATCAAGTTTCTGTAAAAAAAAAGGGGTATGACACCGATGTCTGCTGTGTTATCCTATGTAACATTATTGAAATCCTGTCGGGGCGGGTTCGTAAGATGGCTACAATTTATGATGTTGCTGCTTATGCCGGGGTGTCTCCCAAGACGGTCAGCCGGGTGATTAACGGCGATGCGCCGGTCAGCGATAAAACCCGTTCCAAAGTAGAAACAGCGATTGCCGCTTTGGGCTATATCCCGTCTTCTGCGGCGCGGATTATGCGGTCCCACCGTTCCGGCTTGGTCGGCCTGATTACCGGTGCCATTTCGCGGACGGGTGAGAATACGGGCGGACACGGCATTCCGGATATGTTCTTGATTAAGGGCATTCAGCAGCGGATTCGCGCACAAGGCAAGATTTTGATGATTGCCGACATCGACAACAAGCCGGGTCAGCCCGGTCAGATGGAGCCGCTGATCCGTACCTTTATGGAACACCGTGCCGAGGGGATTTTGTATGTGGCCGGTTTTCATCAGGAAGTATTGTTGCCGGAAGTGCCCAACCGCTGCCCGATGGTGTTGGTCAACTGCTTTGATTTGGCAGGTACGCCGTCGGTTTTGCCGGACGACGAGGCAGGGCAGTATGGCTTGGTGCGCCGGATTATCCAAAGCGGACACAAACGGATTGCTTATGTGACTTTACAGCCGGGCGTAGAAGCGACGAGATTGAGATTGGCCGGATACCGCCGGGCTTTGGCGGATGCGGATATTGTCTTTGATCCTGATTTGGTGCAGACAGGGTATCCTGACTTCAGCAATGACAGCGGGTCTTTGATTTCGGCTATTTTGAAATTGCTGTCTTTGCCGATTCCGCCGACGGTAATTTGCTGCGGCAACGATGAAATGGCCGTGCGCGTGTACGGGATTTTGAGGACGCGCGGCGTACGGGTTCCTGAGCAAGTCTCCGTTGCCGGCTACGATAATCACAGTGCGATTGCGGAAACGCTGTTTCCGCCGTTGACCAGCACCGAGCTGCCTTATCTGCGCATGGGCGAAATGGCGGCGGATTTGCTGTTCCAATACATCGAACATCCGGCCGGTACGGCTCAGCCCGTCAAGGTCGTTGGGGAAACCATCTGGCGTCAGTCTGTGATGAATAAATAGTTTCAGACGGCCTAAAAATAAGCTTTAAACAACACAAAACACATCAAAACAAGATTATATAAACGGTCAAAATAAAGGCCGTCTGAAAACAGGGTTGCCTCATTAAAAAAGGCGGTCCAATACAATAAAAGCGTCATACTGCTGAAATTGGAGTTTGTTGTTTCCATAGTTTATTATCCAGGAGTAGCCTTCCTATGAAAATCTCCCCACAAGTGGCGATGACACTTCGCCAGATTATGCTGATGAACTTCGGTTTCTTCGGCATTCAATACAGCTTCGGGTTGCAGCAAACTGCGATTAATCCGATTTTCAGCTTTCTTCATGCCGATCCGAGCCAGTTGCCGATTTTGAATATGGCAGGTCCGATTACCGGTTTGCTGGTGCAGCCGATGATTGGTGCGATGAGTGACCGCACTTGGGTGCCTGGATTGGGTCGCCGCCGCCCGTATTTCTTGATTGGCGCCATCGGTTGCAGCCTCTGTCTCTTTATCTATCCGCACGTTACCGCCTTGTGGGTGGCCGTATTGCTGCTGTGGCTCTTGGACATCAGCAACAACACGGCAATGGAACCTTTCCGTGCCTTTATTGCCGATACCGTTCCTGAACACCAGCAATCCACCGGTTTCTTGATGCAGTCTGTGTTTACCGGTTTGGGTATTACACTGGCCAACGTTTCCCTCTACATCTTCCAACAAATCAGCTGGTTGCAACAAACTTCCGAAGCGGGCATTCCGTATTGGGTATTCGGTTCGTTTTATATTGGTGCGGTCTGCTCCATTGGTTCGGTTTTGGTTACCGTTTTATCAACGGCCGAACGTGAGCCCAGCCCTGAAGAAATGGCGGCCATTAAAGCCCAGCCGAGCGGTCCGGCCCATGCCGTTAAAGATATTGTCGTTGCCGTGCGCGAAATGCCGACTGCCCTATGGCAACTGGCTTTGGTATATCTCTTCCAGTGGTACGCACTCTTCATCTACTGGCAATATATTTCCCATAGTATCGTTCAATCCGTTTGGGATTCGACTGTTGAAAATACCGAAGCATATAGTCAAGCGGTTGCATGGACCGGTTTGGTAAACGGTTTCTACAACGTTGTAACCTTTATCTCTGCTTTCGGCCTGATGTGGATGGCGCGCAAATACGCCGCCAAGTATGTTCACGCCTTTGCCGTAACCCTTGCCGCGCTGGCCTTGCTCACCATTCCGCACATCAGCAACAAATACCTGATGTTTGCGCCAATGATTGGTTTCGGTGTCGGTTGGGCAAGTATGATGGGCGTGCCGTTTATGATTGTGGTCGGTTCTATTCCGAAAGAACGTTACGGCGTGTACATGGGTATTGTGAACATGATGATTGTGATTCCAATGCTGATTGAAACCGTATCTTTCGGCTGGGTGTACAGAACTTTCTTGGGTTCAAACCCTGCCAACGCGATGACTTTTGCCGGTGTTTCCCTGGCCATTGCCGCAGCGGTGACCTTAACCATTAAAACTGCGGCCAAACCGGCTACTGCAGAATAACGAAGTTTTGATTTAAAACCAAAATGAAAAGGCCGTCTGAAACATGAAAGGGTTTCAGACGGCCTTTTTTGTCGAAACGGATTCCATTTGCTGACCTGATTCGGTAAGCCTTATTGTTGCTGCGCTACCGTTCATCACTCAAATTGGCTATGACTACCGATTTTGCTTTACAATATCCTTCTTTAATTTATTTCGTTTTACCATCCTGATGACAGAACACATTTCCGCTCCAAGTCCATCTCCTGTCGGTGAAGACTACCTGCTGTTAGGCCAATACGCCGAACGCGCCTATCTCGAATACGCCATGAGCGTGGTCAAAGGCCGCGCGCTGCCTGAAGTTTCAGACGGCCAAAAGCCTGTACAACGGCGTATTTTGTTTGCCATGCGCGATATGGGTTTGACGGCAGGGGCGAAGCCGGTGAAATCAGCGCGTGTGGTCGGCGAGATTTTGGGTAAATACCACCCGCACGGCGACAGTTCTGCATATGAAGCGATGGTCCGCATGGCGCAGGATTTTACCTTGCGCTATCCCTTAATCGACGGCATCGGCAACTTTGGTTCGCGCGACGGCGACGGGGCGGCGGCGATGCGTTACACCGAAGCGCGGCTGACGCCGATTGCGGAATTGCTGTTGTCCGAAATCAATCAGGGGACGGTGGATTTTGTGCCGAACTACGACGGCGCGTTTGACGAACCTGTACACCTGCCCGCCCGTCTGCCTATGGTGTTGCTCAACGGTGCGTCGGGCATTGCGGTGGGTATGGCGACCGAAATCCCATCGCACAATTTAAACGAAGTCACACAGGCGGCGATTGCGTTGTTGAAGAAACCGACGCTGGAAACCGCCGACCTGATGCAGTATATCCCTGCGCCCGATTTTGCCGGCGGCGGTCAAATCATCACGCCGGCAGACGAATTGCGTCGGATTTACGAAACCGGCAAAGGCAGCGTGCGCGTGCGTGCGCGTTATGAAATCGAGAAGCTGGCGCGCGGACAATGGCGCGTGATTGTGACCGAGCTGCCGCCGAACGCCAATTCCGCCAAAATCCTTGCCGAAATCGAAGAACAAACCAACCCGAAACCGAAAGCGGGAAAAAAGCAGCTCAACCAAGACCAGCTCAACACCAAAAAGCTGATGCTGGATTTAATCGACCGCGTGCGCGACGAGTCAGACGGCGAACATCCTGTGCGTCTTGTATTTGAACCAAAATCCAGCCGCATCGATACGGATACTTTCATCAACACGCTGATGGCGCAGACTTCTCTGGAAGGCAATGTGTCCATGAACTTGGTAATGATGGGTTTGGACAACCGCCCTGCGCAGAAAAACCTGAAAACGATTTTGCAGGAATGGTTGGATTTCCGCGTCGTTACCGTAACACGCCGTCTGAAATTCCGTTTGAGTCAAGTGGAAAAACGGTTGCACATCCTCGAAGGCCGTCTGAAAGTCTTTCTGCACATTGACGAAGTGATTAAAGTCATTCGTGAATCAGATGATCCGAAAGCCGATTTAATGGCGGCGTTCGGGCTGACCGAAATCCAAGCCGAAGACATTTTGGAAATCCGCCTGCGTCAGTTGGCGCGTTTGGAAGGTTTCAAACTCGAAAAAGAATTGAACGAGTTGCGCGAAGAACAAGGTCGTCTGAATATTCTTTTGGGCGACGAAAACGAAAAACGTAAGCTAATTATCAAAGAGATGCAGGCGGACATGAAGCAGTTTGGTGACGCGCGCCGCACGCTGGTGGAAGAGGCCGGACGCGCCGTGCTGACACAAACCACCGCCGACGAACCCATCACGCTGATTCTGTCGGAAAAAGGCTGGATACGCAGCCGTGCCGGACACAACCTTGATTTGAGCCAAACCGCGTTCAAAGAAGGCGACCGTCTCAAACAAACCCTCGAAGGCCGCACGGTTTTGCCCGTCGTCATCCTGGATTCATTGGGCAGAACCTATACGCTTGATGCCGCCGAAATCCCTGGCGGACGCGGCGACGGCGTGCCGGTTTCATCCTTAATCGAGTTACAAAACGGCGCGAAACCCGTCGCCATGCTCACCGGCCAGCCAGAACAGCATTACTTGCTCTCAGGCAACGGCGGCTACGGTTTTATCACCAAGTTGGCCGATATGGTCGGACGCGTGAAAGCGGGTAAATTGGTCATGACCGTGGACAGTGGCGAAACCGTCCTGCCTCCGGTTGCCGTCTATGCTTCTTCACTGATCAATCCCGACTGCAAAGTCGTACTGGCCAGCAGCGACCACCGTCTCTTGGCGTTTTCCATCGGCGAACTCAAAGTCATGCCTAAAGGCCGCGGTTTGCAGCTGATGTCGTTGGCTGAGGGTGCATCTTTGGAACACATTATGGTGACGACCTCTTCTGAGTTTACCGTTGTATCGGTCGGCCGACGCGGTGCAGAACATCAGGAAAAACTACGTATTGCCGATATTGACGGCAAGCGCGGTAAAAAAGGCAAGGTATTGGAAATATCAGGCCGTCTGAAAAGTTTGTCCTGAAACAAGAACAAATATATCTAAATAAATTAAATTTATACGACATTGCATGATAATAAAAAAGGTTCACTTATGAACAGAGCCAATCTTCAAGAACTGGGTAATCTGAGGGAGCGGATTCCCGGTGTAATCAACATTGCCCGAATAGCCATCGTCTTACCGCTTTTGGTTTTGCACGCTTTCGGCAGCTACACAGGCGGCAACCTGATTGGCGTTTCGTTGCCGGACGTTGAGTTTTATATCTGGGTAACGCTGTATTTCTTCCTGATTATGCTCTCCGTGTTCCGCCCGGGCTGGCAGTGGCAGTCTTTGGATTTGCCCAATGCCAGTGCCGTGGTCGACATTACCATGATGATGGTTTTGGTGTATATCTCCGGCGGTACGGCTTCCGGTTTCGGGATTTTGGTTTTGCCGTTTGTTGCTACGTCGTGTCTGCTCAGTTATGGCCATTACCCCATGCTGTATGCAGGCTATACGGCCATGCTGTTTATTTTGAACCTGTTTTTAGACGGCAGCATGCGTTTCGATTCGTTTAATTGGGACGCGAAATCAATGGTGAATTCTTCGATGCTGATCGGCGCAGGCTATCTGGTGGCGATGCTGACCTCGTTTGCCGCCCGTTATTTGGAGCAGGCCTCAGAGTCCGCCAGCCGCCATCAACTTGCCTACCGCCGTATCAGCGGCTTGAACCATTTGGTTTTGAACCGCGTACAGGAAGCGGTTGTGGTGATTGATGCGACTCAACGCGTGTGGCTGTTTAACAAGCAGGCAAAAATCTATTTCCCCAGCCTGATTATCGATCAGCAGGAAATCGTGTTTGGCGAGCTGGTGGCACGTTGGCAGCGTCAACCCGACAAACCTTTTGAAACTGATATCCATATTTTCCAACATGCCATGCACGTTCGTGCCGTTCCACTGATTCAGGAGCAAACCGAGCTGCTGATGTTGTACGTCCGCTCATTGCGTGAAGTGGCTGCGGAGGCCATGTCCACCAAGCTAACTTCGCTTGGACAGTTGACTGCCAACCTTGCCCACGAAATCCGCAACCCGATGTCCGCCATCCGTCATGCCAGCGATTTGTTGCAGGAAGGCGACGAGGCAGATCCGCTCAAGGCCAAGCTCTACAACATCATCGACAGCAATATCCAACGTATCGACAAGATGTTGGAAGACGTATCCCTGCTTAACAAACGAGACAACATCAGCCGCCAGCCGATTAATCTGATGAAATTCTGGTTGGAGTTCAAGCAGGAATTTACCTTGAATAATCCCGATGCCATCGGCTGTCTGCGCATGAATATGGACGGCAACAACCTGACCGTATTGGTTGACTCCATGCATTTGCAGCAAGTGATGTGGAACTTGTGCAACAATGCGTGGCGACACAGCCGTCAGGACGAAAACGCCATTACCGTTCTTATCCGCTCTAGCGGCAGGATGCATATTTCCATTGTAGTGGCGGACAACGGCAAAGGCGTGCCGCCGGATGTACGAAATCATCTGTTCGAGCCGTTTTACACCACCGAAAAACAAGGCACCGGTTTGGGGCTTTACGTCGCACGCGAGTTGGCACACGCCAATATGGGGCAGCTGCATTATCACCCTGAAATGAACGGGTTTGAATTGATTTTACCGAAGGAGCAAGCGCAGGATGAATAAATTGCAAGAGCCGGTTTTGGTTGTCGATGACGAGGCAGACATCCGCGACCTGATGGAAATGACCCTGATGAAAATGGGTCTGCGCGTCGATACTGCGGCTGGTGTTGAAGAAGCCAAAGACAAGCTGGACAACAACGATTATTCGCTAGTGTTGACCGATATGCGTATGCCCGACGGCTCCGGCCTCGAGGTGGTTCAATACATCGACGAGTTGATGCTCGACACGCCCGTCGCCGTGATCACGGCTTTCGGCAATGCCGACCAAGCCGTTGAAGCCTTGAAAGCAGGAGCGTTTGATTATCTGCAAAAACCGATTACGCTGTCGCAGTTGCGTTCATTGGTTAAATCGGCAGTATCGGTTTCAGACAATACTGCCGAACCCACGCCGTCTGAAAAAGTCAAATCGCAGCCTGCGCCTGTTTCTGCCGCCCTGTATAAACCTGAACCTCAACCGGCCAAGCCTGTCGTTACGCCTCCTAAGAGCGTACAGAGCGAATTTAACCGGCCTTTGACTGTTCCGGAAGGGCTCAATTCCTTAAAAGAGCGTTTTTCGGCTGGCAGCATCAATCCCGCTCTGCAACAAGACGCACCTATATTGGAAGGCGAGGACGATATGCCGCGCCTGTTGGGTACCTCGCCGCAAATGGTCGAAGTACGCCACCTGATTCGCAGATTGGCCCACAGCCTTGTTCCTGTTTATATTTCCGGCGAGTCCGGTACGGGTAAAGAGCAGGCGGCGCGCACGATTCACGAGCTGTCCGACCGCGCCGACAAACCGTTTATTGCCGTCAACTGCGGTGCCATTCCTGAAAACCTGATGGAAAGCGAATTTTTCGGTTACAAAAAAGGCAGCTTTACCGGCGCGGATCAAGACCGTTTAGGTTTTTTCCAACACGCTGACGGCGGCACTTTGTTCCTTGACGAAGTTGCCGATCTGCCGCTTGCCATGCAGGTCAAACTCCTGCGCGCCATTCAAGAAAAAGCCGTGCGCCGTATCGGCGATGCGCGGGAAACCTTTGTGGATGTGCGCATTATTTGTGCAACCCATAAAAACCTCGAAGCTTTGGTTGAAAGCGGCGCGTTCCGTCAGGACTTGTATTACCGCCTCAACGTTGTCACCCTGCACATGCCGCCTTTGCGCGAAATGCGCGAAGACTTGGGCGCTCTGATTTTGTATCTGCTGTACAAACACCGTCACGGCAATCAAACCTACAAACTCAGCCCGAAAGCCCAAGAAGCCCTGTTGCATTACAGCTACCCCGGCAACTTCCGCGAGTTGGAAAACATCCTCGAACGCGCTGTTGCGTTAACGGTCGGCCAAGTGATACAAGTGGACGACTTGCAGATTCAAAACGCCCCACAGGTTAAGGCTGAACGCAGCGGCTTCTCCTTTGACGATATTGCCGAACCTGACGCGCGTGAAACTACGCTCAATCACAGCCCCATTCCGCCGTTTGATCCGCGTACCATGCAGATACAGGATTACCTCGACCAAGTGGAACGCAGCATCATCGAGCAGGCCTTGCAGCAAACCCGTTACAACCGTACCCAAGCCGCCAAACTTTTGGGCATCAGCTTCCGCTCCATGCGCTACCGCATGGAACGCTTGGACATCAATTAAAACGTTCAGACGGCCTGAGTTTTTAAGGCCGTCTGAAACATAAGCCTTATGTACAAGATTTATTTTGACGAAACCGCATCTGTCGAACTTCGCAGCCTTGCCGCGCCTTTCGGGCTGACCGTTATCGACCGGCAGCCTGGAGAAGGCAGTTTCCTTATCGCTGACGAAAGCGGCATCAGTTTGTGCCGCGCCGGTGAAAAAGGTCGTGTCCGCGTTGATTTTGATGGCGGTGCCGCCCATTACCGGCGCACTAAAGGCGGCGGCGAGTTGATTGCCAAAGCCGTCAACCACACTGCGCAACCGACTGTCTGGGACGCTACCGGCGGACTGGGGCGCGACAGTTTTGTGCTTGCCTCGTTGGGCTTGAATGTACAAACTTTTGAACAAAATCCTGCTGTTGCCTGTCTACTTTCAGACGGCCTCAACAGGGCAGGGCAAAGTGAAGAGACACGGGAGATTGCCCAGCGAATTATTTTGCACTTCGGCAATGCCGTTGATTTAATGCAGGAATTGTCCACGCAAAACGGCAGCCCCGATGTGGTGTACCTCGACCCGATGTATCCGGAGCGTCGCAAAACCGCCGCTGTGAAAAAAGAAATGGCTTACTTTCACGACTTGGTCGGTGCGGCACAAGACGAAGCCGAGCTTCTGAACGTTGCATTGAATACCGCCAAAAAGCGCATTGTCGTCAAACGCCCGCGCTTGGGTGAATTTCTCGATAGGCGCAAACCTGCTTATCAATATACAGGCAAAAGCACGCGTTTTGACGTTTACCTTCCGACAAGGCCGTCTGAAGACTAAAAGCAAACTTGCAACATATCAAAAGAAACCGCCGGCGTTATCAGCGCGGCGGCAAAGTGTGATATAAATACCCTTTCCCAAACTTCATTGGAGCAAACTATCATGGAATTAGTATTCATCCGTCACGGACAAAGCGAATGGAACGCGAAAAACCTTTTCACCGGCTGGCGCGACGTCAAGCTGAGCGAGCAAGGTTTGGCAGAAGCCGCAGCAGCAGGTAAAAAGCTGAAAGAGAAAGGCTACGAGTTTGACATCGCCTTTACCTCCGTTCTGACCCGTGCCATCAAAACCTGTAACATCGTTTTGGAAGAATCCGACCAACTGTTTGTTCCACAAATCAAATCATGGCGTTTGAACGAACGCCACTACGGTCAGCTGCAAGGTATGGATAAAAAACAAACCGCAGAAAAATACGGCGACGAGCAAGTCCACATTTGGCGCCGCAGCTACGACACCCTGCCTCCGCTGCTCGATCCTAAAGATCCTAACTCCGCCCACAACGACCGCCGCTATGCCAACCTGCCTAGCGATGTCGTACCTGATGGCGAAAACCTCAAAGTTACCCTCGAGCGCGTCCTGCCTTTCTGGGAAGACCAAATCGCTCCGGCCATCTTGAGCGGCAAACGTGTATTGGTTGCGGCACACGGCAACTCCCTGCGTGCGTTGGCAAAACACATCGAAGGCATTTCCGACGAAGACATCATGGGCTTGGAAATCCCAACCGGTCAGCCGCTGGTGTACAAATTGGATGAAAACCTGAAAGTGATTGAAAAATTCTACCTGTAAGGTAAAGAGAAAAAAGGACGTGTTGGACACGTCCTTTTTTGTACTTGTCAGTATCGAGGCCGTCTGAAGGCAGTTGATGGCGGGTGACATGAAAAAAGGACGCGTAAAGCGTCCTTTATGGAGATTAAACCCTGTATTACTGGTTTTTCTCGATAATTTCTTTGAGGTGAGGCATAGGGCTGTAACCGCTTTGGCTGCGGCCGTTAGGGAAGACCACGGTCGGTGTGCCGTTGAAGCCGAATTGTTCGCCCAATGAAGTGGTTTCTGCAACAGGGTTTTCGCAGTTTGCTTTGCCGCTTGGGAGTTTGCCTTTGCGCATCCAGTCGATCCATGCCTGGGTCGGATTAGGTTGACACCACAACAGCTCGGCTTTGCGCGCGGCATCAGGGTGCAGGCTCGGAATCGGCATCATGAATGTATAAATCGTGATGTCGGTCATTTTTTCAAACTCATGCTCCAAGCGTTTGCAGTACGGGCAGTCCGGATCGGAGAAAACAGCGACTTTCAGTTTGCCGTTGCCGCGTACTTCTTTGATGGCTTTATCCAAAGGCAGGGAAGCGAAGTCGATTTTGTTCAAATCGGCGGCGCGTTCTTCAGTCATGCTTTGGCGCGTATTGACGTTGATGAGGTCGCCAACGAGCATATAGTCGCCTTTAGCATCGGTATAGATGATTTGTTTGCCGCTGACGACAACTTCATAAATGCCTTTAATCGGTGTTTCACTGACGCTCAAAACTTTCAAATCTTGGGCGGCATAGACTTTTTCCAGACGCGCTTTCAAAGAAGCGGCAACGGATTTGTCGGCAGGCGCTTCCGCTTTGGCGGCCGGAGCAGGCGCCGCATTGGCGTTGGATACGGCAGGTTGACCGCATGCCAACAAAGGAAGGACGGCAAACGGCGTTAAGATTTTGATTAACTTGGTTTTCATGCGAGAGACTTGCGTGTGTTGAAAGTAAGGCATTGTATCAAACCTCTGTCATGTCTGCATTGTACTAAGGCTCAAATTATCGTCTGAAAATAGCTTTCGGCTGTTAAAATACGAAAAAATGATTTGATTGTTTGTATGATCTACCACCGTATTGCCGTAAACGTGCCGCTTTCAGACGGCCTTTTGACGTATTCCTATTCCGAGCCGCTTCCTCCGGGAACGCGGGTGCTTGTGCCTTTCCGCAATAAAACCGTTGTTGGGGTTGTGTGGGAAACGGATATTGCGCCGGATATGGATACGGCGCGGATTTTGAGTGTTCAGACGGCCTTTATGGAAGAAAAGCCGTTGCCTCAAAGCTGGCGTGATTTGTTGGCATTTACGTCGCGTTATTACCACTATCCGACCGGGCAGGCGGTGTTTGCCGCATTGCCGCAAGGTTTGAAGGAAACGCGCGTGGTGGAAATGCCGCAGCCGCCGTTGTTTTACGCTTTGAACGAAGCGGGTAGGGCGCAAACGCCGCCGCCGTCTCGGTTCAACAAAAAAGCGGCTTTGTGGGACGCGCTGCTGTCGGGCGGGATGACGATGGCGGCGTTGAAGCAGGTGAACGCGCAGGCGGCGAAATTAATTGAAGATTGGGCGGAACAGGGTTGGATTGAAACTATGGAAGCGGCGAAACCCGTTTTAAGGTCGTGCAATGGGCAGGCTTCGCACTCTGAATTTGTATTAAATGCTGACCAGCAGAAGGCTTCCGATGAAATTCAGACGGCCTTCGGTAAATTTCAGCCGTTTTTGCTGTACGGCATCACCGGCAGCGGCAAGACCGAGGTATATTTCGATGCGATGGCGAAAGTGTTGGCGCAGGGGCGGCAGGTGTTGTTTCTGTTGCCCGAAATCAACCTCACGCCGCAGCTTTTGAAGCGGGTGGAAGACCGTTTTGCCGATGTGCCGACCGCTGTGTTGCACAGCCAAATGGCGGCAGGCAAACGCACGCAGGATTATCTGCGCGCGATGTTGGGACAGGCGAAATTGGTCATCGGCACGCGGCTGGCGGTGTTCACACCGATGGATGATGTCGGGCTGATTGTGGTCGATGAGGAACACGACGGCTCGTTCAAACAGGACAACGAATTACGCTACCACGCCCGCGATTTGGCGGTGTGGCGGGCGAAGCAGAGCGGCTGTCCCGTCGTCTTGGGCAGCGCCACGCCCAGCTTGGAGAGCTGGCACAAGGCGCAAAGCGGCGCGTACCGCCTGCTGCAACTGACCGAACGCGCCCATACCACTGCGCAACTGCCGCAAGTAGACATCCTCAACGTAGGTCGTCTGAAACTCGACAACGGCTTCTCGCCGCAAGCCTTGCAGCTTTTGAAACAGAACTTTGAAGCAGGCGGCATGTCGCTGGTGTACCTCAACCGGCGCGGCTTCGCGCCCGCGCTGTTTTGCGGCGACTGCGGCCATACCTTCGGCTGCCCGAACTGCTCCGCCAAGATGGTGCTGCACCAACGCGCCCGCCAACTGCGCTGCCACCACTGCGACCACCGCGAACCCATCCCATTCAAATGCCCCGACTGCGGCAACCAAGACCTGACCGCCGTCGGCCACGGCACGCAGCGCGTCGAAGAAACCCTGCGCGCCTTCCTGCCCAAGGCCGCCGTCGTCCGCGTCGACAGGGACAGCACCGCGCACAAAAATGACTGGGCGGATTTGTACCGCCGCATCGCCGACAACGAAATCGATATTCTGGTCGGCACGCAGATGCTCGCCAAAGGTCATGATTTCGCGCGACTCAACCTTGTTATCGTGTTAAACGCCGACGGCAGTCTATACAGCGCGGATTTCCGCGCGCCGGAAAGGCTGTTCGCCGAGCTGATGCAGGTGTCCGGCAGGGCGGGGCGCGCCGACAAACCCGGCAAGGTGTTGATACAGACCCAACTGCCCGAACATCCCGTCTTCGCCGCCGTCAAAGCGCAGGACTACGCCGTGTTTGCCGAAAACGAATTGAACGAGCGACAAATGTTCGCCATGCCGCCCTTCGGTTTCCAGACTGCCGTCCGCGCCGACGCGCCGCGCGTTGCCGATGCGATGGAGTTTCTCAACGCCGCCAAAGAAACCATTGCTCCGCTTTTGCCTGAAAGCGTCTCCCAGTTCGGCGCCGCCCCCATGCTGATGGTGCGCCTTGCCGAACGCGAACGTGCGCAAGTTTTCCTCGAATCGACATCTCGACAAGATTTGCATCGCGCCGTGAGTTTGTGGGTACAAGTGTTACAGCAAAACAGGGACGGCAAAATCCGATGGTCGGTGGACGTTGATGTGCAAGAGGCTTGATTGAAATGATTCAATCAATATAGAAATAAAAGGCCGTCTGAAAATCTGTTTTTCAGACGGCCTTAAGTTTTGGAATCAGTTTAGAAGAATTTTGCAGCGATATAGCCGAGTGCAAGCAGACTCAAAACGGCGAATACGATAGCCATTGTAAGCAGAAACTGTGTTTTCTTCCTTGCTGCAAGTGCGGCCAGCTCAGGATTTTGGCCTAACTCTTCGCGTAGTTGGGATTCCAATTCAGCACGGATTTTCTTGCGCAGCTTTTTCTCTTCCTGCTCGCGTTCATATTTGAGCTTGTGGGCAATTTCGGTTTGTTTTTTATGCTCGAAAGAGATTTTTTCCTGCCATTCAATGCGCTTGCGCTGGATGGCCAGCTCATTTTTTTCTGTCAAATCAAAGTGGCAGGTTTTACATTCCTGTGCGTCGAGTTCGTCGATAATCGTCATGCAGACTGGGCATTGGATAGGGTCGGGCGTGTTGACTGCCAACACGGGTTCTTCTTCAACCGCTTCCAACTCCATAGCCTGACGGACGATTACGTCCAAACCTAAATAGCTGAAGTAATGCTGCGCATTTTCGCGCTCGTCTTGGGTGCATTTCTCGGCCACAATAGCTTGCGGACGCTCGGCCAAAGCTTGAATCAGACTCTCGACTTCGTTTTCAGGCAGGTTGTCATACAGGCAGGCATGGATGCGCTCCCTATCCGTGTTCGGCGGATAGGAAACGTATACGTCGAAAAATTTTTCTTGTTTGCTCATTGATATCCCATGAATATTTCGACTGCATCAACCAAATGGGTTGGGTCTGAGGTTTTGTTATTGTGTTTGAGCTGTTTTGGCTTGCGATGCAGGCAAAAACAGAGGCCGCAGTCTTAGGCAGACCGGATAGGGGGTGCCTTTGTGTCGTTAATCGGCTGGACAATGATTTTTTATTTATATGGCAATATGCATGTCCAATGTTATGTCTATTGTAGAGTAAATATTCACGCCCGATATTATTATTATAAGATAAATCCAATATTGTTTAAAATAAATTCACACAAAAGGCCGTCTGAAGATACAGACGGCCTGTTTTTCATGAAGAAACGGATTATTTATACGGAGAAGGACGAGCCGCAACCGCAAGTTGTTTCGGCATTCGGATTGCGGATGACGAATTGAGAACCTTGCAGGCTTTCGGTGTAGTCGATTTCTGCACCAACCAGATATTGGTAGCTCATCGGGTCGACCAAGAACGTCAGGCCGTTTTTTTGGATTTCGAAATCGTCGTCGTTTTTGATTTCATCAAAGGTAAAACCATATTGGAAGCCGGAGCAACCGCCGCCGTTGACGAATACGCGCAATTTCAAATCGGGATTGTTCTCTTCGGCGATCAGGTCGGCAACTTTGGTGCAGCAGCTGTCAGTAAAGATAATAGGGCTTTCGTCTGACATGATGTGATTCCTTTTATATGAATATTTTTACTATTGTCGCTCAAACCGTTAGCCAAGGCAAGTTTGTGCAGACAGGGTCTGCCAGCTTACATGGAGGGCATGGCAGAAATTTCAAGCACCAGTATGTCAGATTTAGATGCTTCTGCCAAACCATTCTACACGGCCGATGATGGCAACGTCGTCGGTCGGGTTTTTCAAGTCGATTTCAAAAGTAGGGTAGGCTTCGTTGGCAGAAATGACGTTGACGATGCCACCGGGTATCAGTTGCAGGCGTTTGACCAAAAGGTTTTCATTGAGGCGTAAAACATAGAGGCCGTCGCGCGGCGTGGTTTGGCCGTGGTTGATGAGGATGGTGTCGCCATCATTCAGCACGCCTTCCATCGAGTCGCCTTTGACTGAGATAACGGAAAGGTTTTTGATGTCTCGCGTTACATAATTTTCAATCCAATAGCGTCGGAACGCCATGGCGAATATGGGTTGCTCATCGCCGACGAGCTGGCCGTGTCCGGCCGCGGCCTGGATGTCGTAACGCGGTACGAAGACAAATTCGTCTATATCGACAGGGTTGCCTAGTGTGTCGGTTGCTGTGGCCTTTGGGGCTTCGGAATCAGGGAAGGGAGAACCTTCGCCTGTTAAAAGCCAGTCTATGCTGCAGCCTTTAAGTTGTTTGATTTTTTTTAGCGTTTCCGATTTCGGCAGGCCTCCTTCGTTCCAGATACGGCTGAATCCGGCGATGGTCATATCGATGTCGGCGGCAATTTTGGCTTGGCGGGCTTCATCTTTCCATAAGAAAGCCAGGCGGTCTTTAAAGGTATCCATGTTTATGCCTTTGTGGAGGTATGTTTTTTATATGGTTTGGACGATTTGAGTGTATTTTACCTTAGTTTTTATAAAATTGTAAGAAAAAAATTACTTCATCTAAGAAAAAGTATTGCATATTCTATTTTTTCTTAGTATTATTCGTTTTGTCTTAGATAAATCGATATTTCTAAATTTCTGTTCGATTTTTCTTAGTTTAATTTTATTTGGTTTAGTTTTTCTGATTTAAACCTGCTATATGATTATGATAAGAGGTGTGAAATGACTCGTTCGCGTAAAAATACTTTTTGGGTGCTGTTGGCGTTGGTACTGGGTTTTTTTGCTCTGCCTTTCGGATCTTCGGAAGCGCATGAGGCGGACGGTAATCTGACGGCTTCGGAATGCGAACGCTTAGGCAGCTTGAGTTTGGATCAGATGGACGGCAGGCTGCTGGCTTTTGCCAAAGAATGCGATATGGTGGAGGCTACTCACGATTGGGAGCAACAGTACGGCAACTTGAATGAAGAAGAAATGCTTGCCGGCGTGGTGTATGAGTGATGTTTGTGAATGAATTGATAAAGGCCGTCTGAACGATCAAAGTTTCAGACGGCCTTGTGTTTTTAATCAGGATGAGACCTTTGCAAAATTCCCCAAAATCCCCTAA
>NZ_KV831659.1:0-2838 GCF_001837185.1 Neisseria sp. HMSC064D07
GGTGGAAATTCAGGAAGTGGCGGTACAGGTTCTAAAAAACTCGAAAATATTTACGTTAATGAAATGACAGGCGCAGTCTCTGACACATATGAGGGCGCGTGTTCGGGTACAGATAAGCATGGTTGGGCCATGAGAATGGTTGAACATACTAGCGGTGGAACTTTCTGTCAAATTTATGAGCCTGACGGTCGTGGCGGTCGTCCTTTGGGTTCAGCCCCAATTGAAAGGGAGAGGGTTTCTAGTCAAGAGGGTGATTGCGGTCCCGGTTCTAATATGACTTTTGGTAAAAAATCGAACGGCACCTTTTCTGTAGTCTGCACTTATAAACACAAGCCTAAAACAGAAAGTTCAACTGTCGGTTCTACTGGCTCTTCAAGTTCCACTGAAAAGAAAGACGGCCAATCATCAAGCCCTAATAGTTCGTCCGCTGGGGGCGGTGGTGGCGGTGGTCGAGGCGGAGCCGACCACGCCACAACGCCCGACGGCGGAATGCAAGGGGGCGGAAAGAACGGCGGAAGCGGTCAAAGTGGAACGACAGGAACGGGAACAGGAACGGGAACAGGAACAACGGGAACAGGAACGGGAACAGGTTCAGATAGTTCTGGCGATTTAGGCGATATGCCGTCTGCGCCCGATGGAGGTGGAGAACCTGATTGGGGTGGTCTGAAGTCGGATGGTGGATTTGGCAAGTTTTCGCCCTCCTCTGCTTTCTCTACGGGCGGTTATTGTCCTAAAGACATTCAGTTGGATTTTGGTCAGTTTGGTCGCCATAGTTTAACGCTTTCTTTTGTGTGTGAAGCCGCTGAAAAACTCCGATATGTTTTTATCACGTTAGCCTATTTCACTTCGGCAATGATGATTTTTAAAACTGTGAATAGTATGAAAGGATAAAAATGCCTGCTTTGGCTGCTTTTGGACGTGTCTTGCTTCAGTATTTGGGCAGTTTGTTTATTGCTCTTCTTCCGATGCTTAAAAACGCCTTTTTTCAAATTTTGTTGGGTTTGGGTGTGAGTCTTGTATCTTATGAAGGATTGTCAATAGCGGTGGATGGGGTTTTGGATTATGTAACGCGGAATTATTTTCAAATGCCTGCCGATTTAATAGGTTTGCTCGGTCTTGCGGGAATACCCGAAGCCTTGAATATTATTTTTGGCGGTTTTGCGTTTTCGCTGGGTATATGGTCGTCTTATCGTTCGTTTAAATTTTTGAAATAAAGGATAAAAATGATTACTTTGATTACAGGTGTTCCAGGTTCGGGTAAAACTTTGTCGGTTGTTTCGGATTTGGCAAAAAAAGTAAAAAAGGAATGGGCGGATAGAAAAATTTTCACTGAAGGCATTCCAGAATTGACGATAAAGACGGAAAAAATTCCTGAAGGTCATGATATTAAAGATATGAATGTTTGGCTTAAGTATCCTGAAAATCATGGTTCTGTTGTGATTATTGACGAAGCACAAAACGTATTTCCGCCACGCTCTGCTGGTTCAAAAACGCCTGAATTAATTGAATGGCTTCACATTCATAGACATTCGGGTATTGATATTATTCTGATAACCCAAATGCCTGGTCGAATTGATAAACATGTACGCGATTTGGTCGGTGCTCACTATCATATACATAAAACGCCGCTCGGTGTCCGTATGCGTTATTTTTGGGATTATTGCGCCAATAATCCAAAAGTTGAAATGAAAAACGCCCGTGCTGAAGTGTACAAGTTAGATAAAAAGGCATTCGCTTTGTATAAGTCGGCTGAGATTCATACCAAAGTTCAAACGCCGAAAAGTCGTGTTTTGTGGGTCATTCCTATATCTCTTATAGTATTTGGAATAACGGCGTATTGGGGTTTCAAACTTTTAACAGGTTTGGGCGCACCGTCTGAAGATGTTTCGTCAGTGTCTGAAAAATCTGTTGTAGCTTCCGAAACGGTCAAAAAGACGGCTGAACAGGGGTCGGCGGCGTCTGCTCGTGAAATAGGTCATAAAATATCGCAGAATCAGAATAAAAACCTGACGAAAGAAATGCTTGAGCCAAAAATAGAAGGTATGGTCGAATCAAAACCGCTTTATGACAATATCAGACAGGTGAAACAGCTTGAATATCCTGTAGCCTGTATTTCAGGCGGCGTGTCAGGTTGCTCTTGTTATAGCTCTCAAGGCACAGTCATAAAAGAGATAGACAAAAAAACTTGCAATGAATACGCGAAAAACGGCTTGCCCTTTAATCCCTACAAGGAACAGCCCCGCGAATACGTCCAAAACCGTCAAATTCAGCCTGTAAACAGCGATTCTAGTCAAGTCGTCAGTTTGGGCGGGAAAAGCCCTCAAAATTTGATGTATGACGGCTATGCTGAAGCGGGCGAACAGTTCGCAGCGCGTGGCGGTGTCGTCGGGTCGGCACAATGATAAAAGGTCGTCTGAAACATTTCAGACGACCTTCTTGTCGTGGGTTATTGACTGAACATCATGATGACGGCTAAAATAATCCGCGTATCAATCGTAACGGTCAATTGCAATTTCCCTAGTCTTAATGAGATTTGCATTTGATTCATTCCTGAAAAGTTTCAAACTTGGCAGGAAACGCAAAATCCCCTTGTTCTCAGGCTTGGGGATTTTTGCTATCCCCACCGCTCTTAAATTGTCGTGTTTGTCGGTCTAAGTCATATCAATCCTTTCATGTATCGTTGGTTTTCTGCCCTCGCCCCTCAGGATGGCTTGAGCTGAGTGAAGGGGGTTAACTGCTAGTACGACTGTTTTTTTTAAGGCTTTCAGTCTGGAATCGCTTCGGTCGGGGGTTGGAGTTAATGCAAAATTCCGCCCAAAAAATAGCTAGGGGGTATTC
>NZ_KV831660.1:0-7283 GCF_001837185.1 Neisseria sp. HMSC064D07
TGTCGGGGGAAGGGCTTTTTTGCAAAGGTCTCAGCCTATATTTCCTGCGGGAAAGGCGCGCCTTCGGGATGTTTGTAGCGGTTGTACATAAACAAATATTGTTCCGGAAAACGGCGTATCCAATATTCGGTATTTTCATTGATCACGCGCGCATCGTTCTCCTTATCGCCGTTCAATTCGCCGCGCAAAGGCTCGATGTGCAAGACAAAGCCTTTGCCGTCGGGCAAACGCTCGCCGCAGAAAAACAAAGCCTTTACGCCTTTGACTTGCGCCAGCTTGCCAGCCAACGTCATGGTATAGGCAGGTTTGCCGAAAAAGTCTACCCACACGCCGTCGCCGCCTTCTTCCGGAGACGGCACATGGTCCGGCAACACAATGGTCGCTTCGCCGCCGCGCAGCGCTTTGATGATTTGTTTGACGCCCTGAATGCTGGTCGGCGCAGTCTTACCCTTGCCGCGCACGCGCCCTGCCTGCATCACCGCATCAAATGCCTTGATTTTCGGCGGCTTGTACATCGCCGTCAGCGGAAACGGCAGCTGCTGGCTGATGTAGCGGCCCGCCAAATCATAGCTGCCGATGTGCGGCGTGATAAACAGCAAACCCTCGCCCGCACTCAAGGCCGTCTGAACATATTCCCAACCGTTGACGTTGACAAACAGGTTTTCAATTTCCTCAGGCCGTCTGAAAAACGCCACCGGCAATTCCAAGCCGCCTTTTGCCGTTTCACGGAAAACTTTTTTCACCGCCTCGTCCGTCGGGTTCAATCCGGCAAGTGTCATGTTTTCGAATACCCGCCGGCGATCTTTCGACAGCAAGCGGAAACCCAAACTGCCCAGCAGGTTGCCTAATTTGTGCAACCAAGCCAAAGGCAGCGCGGCCAAAAATTTAAAAACAAAGGTAACAAGCGTTTGCATAAGGTTTTACCAAAATGAAGTGGACAGATTGTAAACGAAACAGGCCGTCTGAACAAAACAGACTTCGGGCAAATATATTGCGGCACACCTGCTTTTCTGCTACTATCCGCGCTGCATTAAGAGTTGGGAATTCCATGCCAACCTGCTTTTCGGAAAGAAAGGTAAGGTGGACGGTTGAAAAACCGATGTGGCTCGCCAGAGCAATCCAAACCCGCTTAATGCGGGAATTTTTTTGCCTGTAAGAAACGTGCAACAGGATTCCGAAACAGCAGACAAGTGCGAATGTTTCTCACTTGTATAGAGAAAAAGCGGAGTTTTTGTTATGATTTCCGCTGTCCGAAATAAAAGGCCGTCTGAAAACACAGCAGCCTGTTTTTAATGAAAGAATAGCAATGAGCGAATATCTGTTTACTTCCGAATCGGTATCCGAAGGCCATCCGGATAAAGTTGCCGACCAAGTATCCGATGCGATTTTGGATGCCATCTTGGCGCAAGACCCCAAAGCGCGTGTCGCCGCGGAAACCTTGGTCAACACAGGCTTGTGCGTATTGGCAGGCGAAATCACCACTACCGCCCAAGTGGACTACATCAAAGTCGCCCGCGAAACCATCAAACGCATCGGCTACAACTCCTCCGAGCTGGGCTTTGATGCCAACGGCTGCGCAGTCGGCGTGTACTACGACCAACAATCTCCGGACATCGCCCAAGGCGTGAACGAAGGCGAAGGCATCGACTTGAACCAAGGCGCGGGTGACCAAGGTTTGATGTTCGGCTATGCCTGCGACGAAACCCCTACCCTGATGCCGTTTGCCATCTATTACAGCCACCGCCTGATGCAACGCCAAAGCGAATTGCGCAAAGACGGCCGCCTGCCTTGGCTGCGTCCTGATGCCAAAGCCCAACTGACCGTGGTTTACGACAGCGAAACCGGCAAAGTAAAACGCATCGACACCGTCGTCCTGTCTACCCAGCACGATCCGTCTATCGGTTACGAAGAACTGAAAAACGCCGTGATCGAACACATCATCAAACCGGTTCTGCCGTCTGAACTGCTGACTGCCGAAACCAAATACCTGATCAACCCGACCGGCCGCTTCGTTATCGGCGGCCCGCAAGGCGACTGCGGTTTGACCGGCCGTAAAATCATCGTCGATACCTACGGCGGCGCAGCTCCGCACGGCGGCGGCGCATTCTCCGGCAAAGACCCGTCCAAAGTGGACCGTTCCGCCGCTTACGCCTGCCGCTATGTTGCGAAAAACATCGTAGCCGCCGGTTTGGCAACCCAATGCCAAATCCAAGTTTCCTACGCCATCGGCGTTGCCGAACCGACTTCGATTTCCATCGACACTTTCGGCACCGGCAAAATCAGCGAAGAAAAACTGATTGCCCTGGTTCGCGAACATTTCGACCTGCGCCCTAAAGGCATCGTCCAAATGCTCGACCTCTTGCGCCCAATTTACAGCAAATCCGCCGCCTACGGCCACTTCGGCCGCGAAGAGCCCGAATTTACTTGGGAGCGCACCGACAAAGCAGCCGCATTGAAAGCAGCCGCAGGCGTGTAAACTTCCGCATTTTAGGCCGTCTGAAAAGCAAAACGTTTTCAGACGGCCTTTTTCCTTATACAATAGCCACTTGAATTTCTATATACATTCTGAATAAAGGATACGGATTATGTTCGGCAAACAACTTTTTGAAGAAGTCAGCTCCAAAATCAGCGAAACCATCGCCAACAGCCCTGCCAAAGACATGGAAAAAAACGTTAAAGCCATGCTCGGCAGCGCATTCAACCGCATGGATTTGGTGACCCGCGAAGAATTCGACATCCAACAACAGGTTTTGATTAAAACCCGTACGAAACTGGCTGAATTGGAAGCCCGTTTGGCCAAACTCGAAGCCGCTCAAGAGCCTGAAGAAGCTGCTTTGAAAGCGGCCGAAGCTGCTGCAGAGGAAGCTGTTGCCGAAATCAAACAACAAACTGAAGCTGCCGAATAAGGCCGTCTGAAACATGTCGCTTGCTTTGGTTTACAGCCGCGCTTTAAGCGGCATGAATGCGCCGTTGGTCGAAGTGGAAGCCCACCTTGCCAACGGCTTGCCACATTTCAATATCGTCGGTTTACCCGATACTGAAGTCAAAGAAAGCCGCGACCGCGTGCGTGCCGCCATCATCCAAAGCGGCTTCGACTTTCCCGCCAAGAAAATTACCGTCAACCTCGCACCGGCCGACCTCCCAAAAGAATCCGGCCGTTTCGATTTGCCGATTGCCTTAGGCATTCTTGCCGCATCGGGACAAATTAATCCTGAAAAGCTCTCCCAATATGAGTTTGCCGGGGAATTGGCGCTGTCCGGCTTGCTGCGTCCCGTACGTGGCGCGCTGGCCATGGCATGGCAGGGAATGCAGGCCGGCCGTTCATTCGTCTTGCCGCAAGAAAATGCCGAACAGGCTGCCGTCATGCGCGGTATCGCGGTTTATGGCGCACGTTCTTTAGGCGAAGTGGCCGCCCATTTAAACGGCATCGAACCGTTGACACAAACCGAATGCAAGCTGACGCAAAGGCCCTCTGAACAAAGTAAAATTCCTGATTTAGCCGATGTTAAAGGCCAGCATACCGCCCGCCTCGCTTTGGAAATCGCAGCGGCAGGCGGACACAGCCTGCTGATGATGGGTCCGCCGGGTACAGGCAAATCCATGCTTTCGCAACGTTTGCCCGGTATCCTTCCGCCTTTGACCGAAGACGAATTGATCGAAGTATGGGCATTGCGTTCGCTCCTGCCCAACCATCAACAGCAACTTGACAGCAACCGTCCTTTCCGCAGTCCTCATCACAGTGCCAGCTCGGCTGCCATGGTGGGCGGCGGTTCAGACCCACGTCCGGGCGAAATTTCATTGGCGCATCACGGGGTGTTGTTTTTAGACGAATTGCCCGAGTTTGACCGTAAAGTATTAGAAGTATTGCGCGAACCTTTGGAAAACGGCGAAATCCATATTTCCCGCGCCGCACGTCAAGCTGTTTATCCAGCCAAGTTCCAACTTGTCGCCGCCATGAACCCCTGCCCTTGCGGCTATCTTGGCCATCCGTCCAAGCCTTGCCGTTGCACGCCTGAAAGCGTTACCCGCTACCGCAACAAAATTTCAGGGCCATTACTCGACCGTATTGATTTAACCATCGAAGTACCCAGCCTTTCTGCTGCCGAGCTGATGCAACAAGAAGCAGGCGAATCCAGTGCCACCGTATTGGAGCGCGTTACCGCCGCACGCAAAATCCAATACAACAGACAAGGCAAAGTCAATGCAGAACTGAGTGTCGGCGAACTCGATGGCAAAGCCCGCATCCAAAAAGAAGCACAAGAAGCCTTGGGAACCATGCTTGAAAAATTGTCCCTTTCCGCACGAAGTTTCCACCGCATCATGCGCGTTGCCCGTACGCTGGCCGATTTGGCAGGCGACGAAGAAGTTAGCAAAACCCATGTGATGAAAGCCATCGGCTTCCGTCGCGCCCTTTAACTTTTCAGACGGCCTGAATCTTTATGTTTAAGTAAAACTAGAGTAAACAAAGCATCAGGATTTTGCCGTCCATAACGGTTATTGATAAAATATCGAATCCAAACTCAGACAGTCTCCCTTCAGACCGTCTGAACACATTATTACAAGGTAAGTCATGAAAAAATCTACACAATATGGCAAAGGCTTGGCCGGTTTCTTTTTCGGCCTGATACTGGCAACAGGTATTATTGCCGGTATTTTGTTCTTCTTGAACCAAGGCAACCAAAACGTTTTCAAAGAGCTGACTCAGCCTAAACAAAGCGAAGAACCTGAAATCCTGAAACCTCAGGACAAAGCAGAGAAACGCCCAGCTACCGACACTTCATCTACCCAAGCAGATAAAGAAAAAGCCAAAGCTGAAAAAGAAGCTGCTGAAAAAGAAGCGGCAGAGAAAGAAGCCAAAGCAAAAGAAGCGGCAGAAAAGGCTGCCAAAGAAGCTGAAGAGAAAACGGCACAAGCAGAAAAAGAGGCTCAGGAAAAAGCCGATCGCGAGGCCAAAGAAAAAGCGGATAAAGCTGAAGCAGAAAAAGCCGAACGCGAAGCCAAAGAAAGAGCAGACAAAACTCCCGCCGACAAAGCCGAACGTGAAGCCAAAGAAAAAGCCGCAAAAGCGGAAGCAGAAAAAGAAGCCGCCAAGAAAAAACTGGCCGAGAAAAAAGCCGAATTAGAAAAAAACGCGCAGAAAAAGCCAAAGCTGAAAAAGAAGCTGCTGATAAAACTGCAAAAGATAAAAAAGCGGCCGACCAACTGACCGACAAACAAAAAGAGCGTGCCGAGCGCAAATTGGCTGAGAAAAAAGCAGCCGAAGCCAAAAAACAAAACAAGCCGACACCTGAGCAAATCCTCAACAGCGGCAGCATCGAAAAAGCACGTAAAGCTACAAATGCCTCTGCAACAAAAGAAAGCAGCAACGCTGCAAGTAAACAGTCAGCAGAAAAAGCCGAAATAGCTGCCAACAGCGGTAAAAAAGCCTTCCTACAACTTGGTTCATATGCAGACCGCTCCAGCGCAGACTCACAACGTGCCAAACTGGCTATTTTAGGTGTTTCTTCCAAAGTGGTTGAATCGCAAAACGGCGACAAAACTATTTACCGAGTTCAAAGTAACACCATGCCGCAGGAAGCCGCTGTAAAACTGCAAAAAAACCTGCAAGGCCATAATATCAACAGCTTGATTCGTTCTACCAAATAATGGAATCACTGATGAAGCAGCGTATAAAACAAACCATTGCCGCACTCAGCCTGAGCCTGCTCAACCTGAGTGCGCAGGCTGCTACCGAAGGCGTGGACTATACCGTTCTTAGTCACCCTATCCCGCAGCAGCGAGCCGGAAAAATTGAAGTGCTAGAATTTTTCGGCTACTTCTGCGTCCATTGTTACCATCTCGATCCAGTTTTGTTGCAACATAGCAAAACCTTTGCCAAAGATGTTTCCTTACGGACAGAGCACGTCGTTTGGATGCCTGAAATGTTGGGTTTAGCCAAGGTGGCCGCAGCCGTCAATCTTTCAGGTTTGAAATATCAAGCCAATCCAGTCATCTTCAAAGCAGTTTACGAACAAAAAATCAACCTGGCCGATACCAATGTATTCCGATCATGGGCGGGTAGACAGACGGGTTTTGACAGTCAAAAACTGCTTCAAGCCTACAACAGTCCTGCTGCCGCATCGACTGCTGCAAAAATGCAGCAATTGACGGAAACTTATCGAATTGAAAACACACCAACTGTCATCGTCGGTGGTAAATACAAAGTCAATTTCAACGGTACCGACTGGAAAGCCGGTATGAAAACCATAGACGAGCTCATCGTCAAAGTCCGTCGCGAACAATCCTCAAAACCACTTTAACTATTCAACAAAAGAAAGACGGCCTCAAGGCCGTCTGAAAACTTATGGACATTCTGATTTTATTTAAAGCACTTATTCTCGGTATCATCGAAGGTTTAACCGAGTTTCTCCCTATTTCCAGTACCGGTCACTTGATTGTATTCGGTGACTTAATGAACTTTCAAAGCAACGGAAAAGTATTTGAAATTGCTATTCAACTCGGTGCCGTATTAGCTGTTGTATTCGAATACCGCCAACGATTTACCCATATCATAAAAGGACTGGGTAAAGAACGAACAGCCAATCGCTTTGTACTGAATTTATTTATTGCCTTCATACCGGCTGCGATTGTTGGCCTCTTATTCAGTAAACAAATTAAATTGCATCTTTTCAACCCGATTACTGTTGCTACCATGCTGGTATTAGGTGGCTTCTTCATTTTATGGGTTGAAAAATGCCAAACAACAGCCAAACCTAAAGTCAACCATGTCGATGATATGCGCCCAATTGACGCATTTGTTGTAGGATGCGCCCAAATTTGTGCCCTTATCCCTGGGACATCACGTTCAGGCAGTACCATCATGGGCGGTATGCTGTGGGGATTAGAACGTAAAACGGCTACCGAATTTTCATTCTTCCTTGCCGTACCGATGATGATTGCAGCCACAGGTTACGACATCTTAAAAAACTACAAACTTTTTACCTTACAAGATGTCGGACAAATTGCCATCGGTTTTATCGCAGCATTTATCGCCGGTTTGTTGGCAGTAAAAGCTTTGCTAAAATTTGTCTCCAGTAAAAACTATGTGCCTTTTGCCTACTATCGCATCGTATTTGGTGGTCTGATTCTCCTTACTTGGATGTTGGGCTGGGTTAGCTGGAGCGAATAATCCCTCTTCCCAAAGGACGTGCCCCCACGTCCTTTTCTTTACTTCCTCCCTTTCGATTAGGTTTCTACCCCGTAAAAGGCCGACACTCCGCATCATTGCCCCTAAATATCTCCTC
>NZ_KV831661.1:0-5530 GCF_001837185.1 Neisseria sp. HMSC064D07
CCCTAAATTCCCACCAAGACATTTAGGGGATTTTGGGGGATTTTGGGGGATTTTGCAAAGGTCTCCCACTATATGAATCGTCATTCCCGCGCAGGCGGGAATCTAGGTCTGTCAGTGCGGAAACTTATCGGGTAAAACGGTTTCTTGAGATTTTACGTTCTAGATTCCCACTTTCGTGGGAATGACGGGATGTATAGTGGATTAACAAAAACCAGTACATCGTAGGCTCGCCTTAGCTCAAAGAGAACGATTCTCTAAGGTGCTGAAGCACCAAGTGAATCGGTTCCGTACTATTTATACTGTCTGCGGCTCGTCGCCTTGTCCTGATTTTTGTTAATTCACTATAAAAACGGGTTGATATTATCTGTGCATATTAATATAATGATAATTATTATTAATCAAATAGAGGAAAAGTAGGGATGTGTAAGCCGAATTATGGCGGCATTGTCTTGTTGCCCTTACTTTTGGCATCTTGTATCGGCGGCAATTTCGGCGTGCAGCCTGTTGTCGAATCAACGCCGACCGCGCAAACCCCGTCAGATTCCAAACCTTCCAAGCCTGAGGATATTCCTGCTCCGGCTCCTGCCAAACCTTCTATAGAAACCACGCCGGTCAACCAGCCCGCCGTCGGTGCGGCAATGCGGTTGCCAAGGCGGAATATTGCTTTTTATAACAAAGACGGTACGGAAATTCCCGATAAGCATCAGGCAGAGGAGTATCTGCCGCTTAAAGAGGAGGATATCCTGTTTTTAGACGGTACGCCGCAAGAACAGGTCGACAAACTTAAAAAGGAAATCAAAGGACGGCATCCTAATGCACAAATCTACACGTCCGATTCAAAAGATGCTGTGTATCAATATAAATATGTCCGGGCCGGATATGTTTATACTCAAACAGGAGAAGACGAAATCAAACAGAACTCAGGTGGTAAGCGGTTTACCCACCGGTTTGGTTATGACGGGTTTGTATATTATTCCGGAGAACATCCCTCCCAATCTTTACCGAGCGCGGGAACGGTGAAATATTCCGGTAACTGGCAATATATGACCGATGCCAAACGTCATCGGACAGGTCAGGCGGTTGCCAGTGAGAATTTGGGTTATAACACATATTATGGTAATAATATTGGTGCAACTTCTTATGCGGCTAGGGATGCCGACGACAGGGAAAAACATCCTGCCGAATATACGGTTAATTTCGACAAAAAAAACCTGGAAGGTAAGTTGATTAAAAATCAGTATGTGCAAAATAAGAATAATCCAGATGAACCTAAAAAGCCGCTGATCATTTACAACATTACTGCAAAATTGGACGGCAACCGCTTTATCGGCAGTGCCAAGGTCAATCCTGATTTAGCGGAAAAACATGCCGGTAAGGAGCATTTGTTTTTCCATGCCGATGCCGATCAGCGGCTTGAGGGCGGTTTTTTCGGTGATAACGGAGAAGAGCTTGCCGGACGGTTTATCAGCAACGACAAAAGCGTATTCGGCGTATTCGCAGGCAAACAAAATAGCTCCGTGCCGTCTGAAACGCATACCAAAATCTTGGATTCGCTGAAAATTGCCGCCGACGAAGCTGCCGATCCTAAGGCACGTCCGTTTATTGCCGAGCCTATGCCCGACTTTGCCCATCCTGACAAACTCCTTGTCGAAGGGCGTGAAATCTCCTTGGTCAAAGATACTCAAACCATCGTTCTTGCCGACGGCAGGAAAACGACAATCCGAACCTGCTGCGATTTTCTGAACTATGTGAAAATCGGACGGATGCAAACCGACCGTCCCGTCGTCAAACCGACTGCAACAGAGGACGAAGATTCCGATCATGAAGGCGCGGGACCTGATGATGAAAATGAAAGTTTAGAGCCTGAAGACGGTGAAGACGGTTTGGAAAATGATACCGATGACGGTCATGCTTCTTCCGAGTTGCCGGCAGAGGAAGATAACGGGGAAGCAAATACAGCAGGAAAAAATGAAGGAAACAACGCGGAAAGCGTAGGCACGGATGGAAAATCACCTGTCCAACCCGCTTCTGCATACAGGAATATCGACCTTTTCATAAAAGGTATCCGCACTTCCGAGGCAGACATCCCCAAAATTGGGAATGTCCACTATAGAGGTTCATGGGAAGCCCGTATCGGCGCGCCGATCCAATGGGATAACCATGCGGATAAAGCGGCAAAAGCCGAATTCGACGTTAACTTTGCCAACAAGTCCCTTTCCGGCACCCTGATGGAGAAAAATGGTGTAGAACCTGCCTTCTATATTGAAAACGGTATTATTGAGCACAACGGTTTCCATGCAGCAGCACGTACCCGTGATACAGGTATCGACCTGCTTGGCAGGGGTGCAACATCCTCCAAACCGTTTAAAGCCGAGAACCTTCATGTAACAGGGGGCTTTTACGGACCTCATGCATCGGAATTGGGCGGCAGCTTTGCCGAACCCCAACAAAAAATCGGTGTGGTATTTGGTGCGAAGAAAGATGACAAGGAGGCAACACGATGAACAGAAGGCATACATTCCCGCTTACCCTGACCGCCTTGGCCATTGCAGCCGCTTTCCCATCATATGCGGCAAACCCCGAAACAGCGGCATCTGATGCGGCGCAAAGTCAATCATTGAAGGAGATTACCGTCCGTGCCGCCAAAGTGGGACGGCGATCGAAAGAGGCGACCGGTTTGGGCAAAATCGTCAAAACGTCGGAAACGTTGAACAAAGAACAGGTACTCGGTATCCGCGACCTGACGCGCTACGATCCGGGCGTGGCCGTCGTCGAACAAGGTAACGGCGCGAGCGGCGGTTATTCGATACGGGGCGTGGATAAAAACCGTGTGGCGGTTTCGGTCGACGGTGTTGCCCAAATACAGGCGTTTACCGTGCAGGGTGCATTGAGCGGATACGGCGGACGCGGCGGCAGCGGTGCAATCAACGAAATCGAATATGAAAACGTCGGTACGGTAGAAATCGACAAAGGTGCCGGTTCTTCCGATCACGGCAGCGGTGCGCTCGGCGGAGCAGTCTCCCTCCGCACCAAAGAGGCGGCAGACCTGATTTCAGACGGCAAAAGTTGGGGGATACAGGCAAAAACCGCCTACGGCAGTAAAAACCGCCAATTTATGAAGTCGCTCGGCGCGGGTTTCAGTAAGGACGGTTGGGAAGGGCTGTTAATCCGAACCGAACGCCAAGGGCGGGAAACGCGCCCGCACGGCGATATTGCGGACGGGGTGGAATACGGCATAGACCGTTTGGACGCGTTCCGCCAGACATACGATATTCAGAGTCCGAATAAAAAGGCGGAATATTTCCTGGCGGAGGGCGAGAGTGAGCTCAAGCCTGTGGCAAAATTGGCGGGCAACGGGAAATATTTGAAAAACCAGCTCAACCGCTGGGTGGAAGAACGCCGTTCAAAAGGTCAGGCTTTAAACAGTGAAGAAGAAGCGATGGTGCGGGAGGCGCAGGCGCGCCACGAAAACCTGTCCGCCCAATCGTACACAGGCGGCGGCAGGATATTGCCCGATCCGATGGATTACCGCAGCGGTTCGTGGCTTGCCAAGCTGGGCTACCGCTTCGGCGGCAGGCATTATGTCGGCGGCGTGTTTGAGGATACCAAACAGCGTTACGACATCCGCGATATGACGGAAAAACAGTATTACGGTACGGACGAGGCGAAAAAGTTTAGCGACAAGAGCGGGGTGTACGACGGCAACGATTTCCGCGACGGCTTGTATTTTGTGCCGAATATAGAAGCGTGGGATAAAAACAAAGAAAAATGGGTCAAGGGCATAGGTTTGAAATATTCCCGCACCAAATTTATAGATGAACATCACCGCCGCCGCCGTATGGGTTTGCTGTACCGTTATGAAAACGAAGCGTATTCTGACAATTGGGCGGACAAGGCGGTGTTGTCGTTTGACAAACAGGGCGTGGCAACCGACAACAACACGCTGAAGCTGAATTGCGCCGTGTATCCTGCCGTGGACAAATCCTGCCGCGCGTCGGCAGACAAGCCGTATTCCTACGACAGCAGCGACCGTTTCCACTACCGCGAACAGCACAATGTTTTGAATGCCTCGTTTGAGAAGTCGCTGAAAAACAAATGGACGAAACACCATCTGACTTTGGGCTTCGGTTACGATGCTTCCAAAGCGATCTCCCGCCCCGAACAGCTTTCCCACAATGCGGCAAGGATTTCGGAATACTCGGATTACACCGATAAGGGAGACAAGTATCTTTTGGGTAAGCCCGAAGTCGTCGAAGGGTCGGTCTGCGGCTACATCGAAACCCTGCGTTCCCGCAAATGCGTGCCAAGAAAAATCAACGGCAGCAATATCCACATTTCTTTGAACGACCGTTTTTCAATCGGCAAATATTTCGATTTCAGCTTGGGCGGCAGGTACGACCGGCAAAACTTTACCACGTCGGAAGAACTCGTCCGCAGCGGGCGGTATGTTGACCGTTCGTGGAACAGCGGCATCGTGTTCAAACCGAACCGGCATTTTTCTTTGTCTTACCGCGCCTCCAGCGGCTTCAGAACGCCCTCCTTCCAAGAACTTTTCGGGATAGACATTTATCACGATTATCCGAAAGGCTGGCAGCGTCCTGCCCTGAAATCGGAAAAGGCAGCCAACCGCGAAATCGGTTTGCAGTGGAAGGGCGATTTCGGCTTTTTGGAAATCAGCAGCTTCCGCAACCGTTATACCGATATGATTGCCGTTGCCGATCAAAAAACCAAATTGCCGAATCAGGCAGGACAATTGACAGAGATTGATATACGCGATTATTACAATGCCCAAAATATGTCGCTCCAAGGCATCAACATCTTGGGAAAAATCGACTGGAACGGTGTGTATCACAAACTGCCCGAAGGTTTGTACACGACTTTGGCGTACAACCGTATCAAACCGAAATCGGTATCCAACCGGCCGGGACTGTCCCTCCGCAGCTATGCTTTGGATGCGGTACAGCCGTCGCGTTATGTTTTGGGGTTCGGATACGACCAGCCCGAGGGGAAATGGGGCGCAAACATTATGCTGACCTATTCCAAAGGGAAAAACCCTGATGAACTTGCTTATCTGGCAGGCGATCAAAAACGATATTCGGCAAAAAGAGCGTCGTCTGCTTGGTCGACGGCAGATGTTTCCGCCTATCTTAATCTGAAAAAACGGCTGACCTTGAGGGCGGCTATCTACAATATCGGCAACTACCGCTACGTTACTTGGGAATCCTTGCGCCAGACTGCGGAAAGCACGGCAAACCGGCACGGCGGCGACAGTAACTATGGAAGGTATGCCGCACCGGGCAGGAACTTCAGCCTCGCGCTTGAAATGAAGTTTTAAAGGAAATACCGTCTGAAAGCTTGATCTGCACCCCAAAAGTCGGACTAAACCGCCAACTGATTAAGGTGCAGGTTTTTTTTGAGGTTTAGGGTAACTTCTAAACCGTCATTCCGGGAATCTGGACATTCAATGCTAAGGCAGTTTGAGACCTTTACAAAATCCCCCAAAATCCCCTAAATTACCACCAAGACATTT
>NZ_KV831662.1:0-48985 GCF_001837185.1 Neisseria sp. HMSC064D07
GAAGCGGTCGATGTGTTTGGCAATCATGGCTTGTACGGTTTGCTGGAAGAAGGTGCTCATGAGAAATCCCCTAAATGTCTTGGTGGGAATTTAGGGGATTTTGGGGAATTTTGCAAAGGTCTCGGCCTTAAAGAGGGTAGGTATAAAAAAAGGGGGGTGGCTTTCGGCCACACCCAAACACACACACATCAAGAGGAAAGAAAAATCATTTAATAAGAGAGCTGGCTCTTATAGAGGAAAACTGGAGGATTCGGGCTTGGCCCTGAAGCATCGAAAGGCATTATAAATGAAAATAGGGTCAGGGTATTGATACAGGTCAATTCGGGTTTGATTTAGAAAATATATTTTTAGAATAGTGGAAATAAATTAAAAATAAGGTTTGATTGTGAATAAAAGTCATTAGGCCGTCTGAAAGAATTGGTTTCAGACGGCCTGATTGGTTTGAAGGCTACTACTTATATATAAATAAAGTATTAAGCCAAACCTTTATCTTTGGCTTCTTGTAGGCGGGTCTCAAAGTTGCTGAGGTTGACGCCAGCCTGTTCGGCTGCGGCAACTACTTCGGCTACGGATGCGCCGTGTTGCACTTGATGATAACCCCAAAGCAGGGAGCAACGTGTGCCGGTACGGCAGAAGGCAAGAATGGGAGCCGGAGATTGTTGCAACAGATTTTGGAAGGCTGCGACATCGGCTGCGTTGATTTGAGGCGCGACAACGGGCTGGTGGGAAAATTGGTTGATGCCGGCCTCTCTAAACCAGTTTTGTACTTCGGCAAAAGCCGGTTGGTTTTCTTCTTCGCCGTCTGGGCGGTTGCAGATAACGGTTTGGATGCCGAGACGTACGGCCTCTTGGACATCGGCTTCGGTTAGTTGGGGGGCAATATAGAGGGAGTCAGTCAGTTTACGGATGGGCATAGTTTTTCCTTTCTTTATATTGAGCGGATATGTAGATTTCAGACGGCCTAGGAAGTGGCAGGCCGTTTGAAGTTTTATTTAATGATTGTACAACCAGTTTTCGAGTTTTTGGCGATCGGTAATGTGCAGCAGGGCGGTATTGGCTTCTGCTGCTTGAACTGTGATGCTGGTTTCGCGCAATAGGCCTTGGCGGAAGAAATGGATGGTGGTGCGCGTGCCGATAGGCAGTTTGTTCCACTGCGCTGCAAGGTCGTTGCAGGCATAGCCGCCTAAGGCGATGATTTTGTCTTGCGGGCAGAGTCCGGCATTTTCTGCGCTGCTGCCATTAAATACATGAGTCAGGACAGCATGGTCGCTACTTTGTTTGAAACGTGCGCCCAAATCGTTGGCGGGGGCAACCGATTGTGGTTCGCTGGCAAATGCTCCGCCGTGCTGGCGTGGTAGGGGAATAAAGTCGAGTTTGACACCTACGCTTTGCAGGCATTCTGCGAGCGGAAGATCATCGGTGCTGTATAAGGCCGTCTGAAAGAAGGCCTCCAAATCCAAGCCTGTGATTTCTTGGCAACGGAATTGCCAGTGTTTTTCGGGTATGCCTTGATAGGTGTCGCACCAGTCGCGATAGTGTTGCTGCATTACGCTGTCGAGGGTGTATTTGCCTTGGCTTTTTTCGCGGATGATGAGGTCGAGGCAAAGTGCGGCCAGTGCGCCTTTTTGATAGTAGCTGACGATGGCGTTGGGGCTGTTTTCGTCTTGTTTGTAGAATTTGTCCCATGCGCTGAAACTGGATTGGGCAAGTGTTTGTTTCAGACGGCCTTGTGTCTGCTGTACGCGAGTGATGCTTTGTGCAAGCAGGGTAAGGTAGGCTTCGGGGCTGATGGTTTTGCTTCTGGCAAGAAAGAGGTCGTCGTAGTAGGAGGTAATGCCTTCAAATGCCCAAAGTTGCTCGGTATAGTTTTCTTGGTCGAGGTTGTAAGGTGCGAATACGGCCGGTTTGATGGATTTAACGTTCCATGCGTGGAAGTATTCATGGGAGAAGAGGCCGAGTAGTTCGGTATAGGCTTTGTCGGCTTCACCCATATCGTAAGATGGCAGACTGTGGCGGTCGGCGAGTAGGGCGGTGCTGCTGATGTGTTCCAGTCCGCCATAAAGGTTGTCGCCCAGATGTAATAGGAAAAGGTATTCGGTAAACGGGGCAGGGGAAGGGAACATCGCCAACTCGGTTTCGCAGATTTTTTGAATATCGGCGAGGAAGCGGGTGAGGTCGAAATCGGGGTAGATACCGCTTAATGCAATACGGTGGGGAATACCTTGTGCTTCAAAGTCGAGGAATTCGATGATGCCTGTTTCAACAGGGTGATCAATAAGCTCGGCATATGAGGCCGTCTGAAAAGTGGTCGCCGAAATTTGTGGCAGGGTTGTGGCTATCTGCCATGTGTGTGGCAGGATAGGAAATTCGACTTGGTGCGGTTGTTCCTCTTGTCCGTGTACTTTTAAGAATAGGCATGCGCCGTCGAAAAAGCCGCGCTCGGTGCTGAGGAACGAGCCGCGAACTGATAAGTCGAATGCGTAAACAGTGTAGTAAATTTCCCACGCTCCACTGAGAGCAGGGGTTTGCCAATGGTTTTTGCTGGTTTGTGTCAGCGGCTGGGCTTTGCCGTTGCAGTGCGCGTTGATGTGTGTGATGTGGCGGGCAAAGTCACGGATGAGGTAGCTGCCGGGAACCCAGTTTGGTAGGCTGATTTCTGTTTCAGAATCATCAGTTTGAGTGAATGATAAGGTGATGTGCCATTCATGGGACAGAAAGTTGGGAGTAATTTTGTAATTAATCATGGCTATTGGTTAATTTGCTAAAGTTTATTAAGAATAAGGGGGTTTAAAGGGTAGGCTTAATCTATATCAATAAAACTGTATGAAAAAGGGGGCTTGAAAAAATACCATGTCCGATTTAATGCGTATGTTTTAATAATTTATTGATTATAAAAGAAATGAATTTATGTCTTGCTAAATATTTTATGCAATGTGGAATGTAATTTTGCTTGGCATGTTGTGGTGTCTATGTTAAATTTAGAAAAATTTGAGCCTTGGCCGTATTGCGCTTTTCATAAACGTAATGGTTGAGGTGAGATAAAAATTTTTTATACCCATAATTTATGGAGACTTCCATGGACACACAAACTTATAACTACAAAGTGGTGCGCCAGTTCGCCATCATGACTGTAGTTTGGGGTATTGTGGGCATGTTGGTCGGCGTTATCGTCGCTGCCCAGCTTTTTGCTCCTGCCCTCGATTTATCCAATATCGGACCTTGGTTCCACTTCGGCCGCCTGCGTCCTCTGCACACCAATGCGGTTATTTTTGCATTCGGTGGTTGCGGTTTGATCGGTACATCATACTACGTTGTTCAACGTACATGTAATACCCGTCTGTTTGGCGGTTGGCTGCCTGCATTTACCTTCTGGGGTTGGCAGGCTGTTATCGTGGCTGCGGCCATCAGCTTGCCTATGGGTTACACCCAAGGTAAAGAATACGCCGAGTTGGAATGGCCTATCGATATTTTGATTACGCTGGTGTGGGTTGCCTACGCTATCGTATTCTTCGGTACGATTGCTAAACGTAAAATCAAACATATTTACGTTGCCAACTGGTTCTACGGCGGCTTTATCTTGGCCGTTGCGCTGTTGCACATCGTCAACAATATCAGCATCCCTGCCGGTTTGATGAAATCTTATCCGGTTTACGCAGGTGCGATTGATGCGATGGTTCAATGGTGGTACGGCCACAATGCGGTGGGCTTTTTCCTGACAGCCGGCTTCTTGGGTATGATGTACTATTTCGTACCTAAACAAGCAGGCCGTCCGATTTACTCTTACCGCTTGTCCGTTGTCCACTTCTGGGCTTTGATTTTCACTTATATGTGGGCTGGTTCTCACCACTTGCACTACACTGCATTGCCTGACTGGACTCAATCTTTGGGTATGGTATTGTCTTTGATCCTGTTTGCGCCTTCTTGGGGTGGTATGATCAACGGTATCATGACTCTGTCCGGCGCATGGGACAAACTGCGTACCGACCCGATTTTGAAATTCTTGATCGTTTCTCTGTCTTTCTACGGTATGTCTACCTTCGAAGGCCCGATGATGTCTATCAAAACCGTTAACGCTCTGAGCCACTACACCGACTGGACTGTTGCACACGTTCACGCCGGCGCATTGGGCTGGGTGGGCTTTGTAACCATCGGTTCCGTTTACTATATGATTCCCCGCTTGTTCGGCAAAAATGAAATGTACAGCACCAAATTGGTTGAGGCGCATTTCTGGATCGCGACCATCGGCGTGGTTCTGTATATCGCTGCAATGTGGATTGCCGGCGTAATGCAAGGTCTGATGTGGGGTTCTTTGAATGACGACGGCACGCTGACTTATTCCTTCGTTGAATCCGTAAAACGTACCATGCCTTACTACATGATTCGTTTCACCGGCGGTCTTCTGTACCTGAGCGGTATGTGCATCATGGCATATAACGTTTACCGTACTGCTATCAGTGGTAAAGCAGTTGATGCTGAGATTCCTGCGGTTTCTCAAACTCAACACCACTAATGACAAGAAAGATAGGCTACCAAAATGAAATTACAACAATTAGCTGAAGAAAAAGTCGGTGTACTGATTGTATTCACCCTGCTTGTAGTCAGCGTCGGCCTTCTGATTGAGGCTGTTCCGCTGTTCTTCACCAAGGCAGTTACCGAACCTGCACCTGGCGTGAAACCATATAACGCCCTGCAAGTGGCCGGTCGCGATATTTATGTACGCGAAGGCTGCTACAACTGCCACTCTCAAATGATTCGTCCATTCCGTGCAGAAACTGAACGTTACGGTCATTACTCTGTTGCCGGTGAGTCTGTTTATGACCATCCGTTCCAATGGGGTTCTAAACGTACCGGTCCGGATTTGGCTCGTGTTGGCGGCCGTTATTCCGATGAATGGCACCGCATCCACCTGCTGAACCCGCGCGACGTTGTGCCGGAGTCCAATATGCCTGCATTCCCATGGCTCGCACGCAATAAAGTCGATGCCGAGGCAACTGTGGCGCATATGAAAGCCCTGCGTAAAGTGGGTACACCTTACAGCGATGAAGAAATTGCCAAAGCACCTGAAATGCTGGCTAACAAATCAGAGCTGGACGCTGTTATTGCCTATCTGCAAGGCTTGGGCTTGGCATTGAAAAACGTAAGGTAACATCATGGACGCTAACTGGGCTCGCTCGCTCTTTACTGTTTGGGTATTTATCAGCTTTATTTTAGTTCTCTATATTGTGTTCAATAGACGCAATAAGAAAAACTATGACGATGCTGCCAGCAGTATTTTCGATAATGACGAACAAAGGCCGTCTGAAAAGGACGATCAAGCTCAGTCAGTCCGTGATCACGGAGCAAAATAATGAACACAACATCCCAATTTACCAGTAGTTTCTGGAGTATATATATTGCCGTTATCGTCGTGCTCAGCTTCATCGGCCTGGCTTGGCTTCTGCTTTCGCAAAACGTTGTGAAACGCCCTAAAAAAGGCGAAGAAGTAAAAACCACAGGTCATGAGTGGGACGGCATTTCGGAGTACAACAATCCTCTGCCACGTTGGTGGTTTTGGCTTTATGTCTGCACATGGCTGTTTGGCGTCGGCTACCTGATTATGTATCCAGGTATCGGCGATTACAAAGGCCTGTGGGGCTGGAGCAGCCATGGTCAATATGAAGAAGAAGTTGCCAAAGCCAATCAGCAATACGGTAAAGTGTATGCTAAATTTTCCAATATGCCGATTGAGAAAGTGGCTAAAGACCCTGAAGCCCGTGCTATTGCACAAAACCTTTTCAATACCTACTGTATCCAATGTCACGGCTCAGATGCCAAAGGCTCCAAAGGCTTCCCGAATTTGACCGACGACGATTGGTTGTGGGGTGGTGAACCTGAAAAAATTCAGGAAACCATTGAAAAAGGCCGTACTGCCTCTATGCCGGCATGGGGTCCTGCTTTGGGTGAAGAAGGCGTGAAAAACGTAACACAGTATGTTATGTCTCTTTCTAAACCTAAGGGTCAATATGACGAAGAACGTGCAGAGCGTGGTAAAGCCCTGTTTAGCGGCCCACCTGCCAACTGTTTCACTTGTCACGGCGACAAAGGTCAAGGTATCCAAGGCCTTGGCCCGAATCTGACCGACGATGTATGGTTGTGGGGCGGTACTCAAAAAGCGATTACCGAAACCATTACCAACGGCCGCAGCAGCCAAATGCCTGCTTGGGGTCACTTCCTCGACAAAGACAAGCTGCACATCATGACCGCTTATGTTTGGGGTTTGTCCAACAAAGACGGTAAAAAAGCTCCTGCTAAAAAAGCCGAGCCTGCTCCGGTAGCTCAACCTGCCGATGCTTCTGCTCCGGCGGCTGCTTCTGCTCCTGCTGCCGATAAAGCTGCTTCAGATACTAAAGCTGCTCCGGCTGCTGAAGCCAAACCTGCTGAAAAAGCAGAAGCGGCTCCGGTTAAGGTAGACGGCAAAGCTGTTTTTGAAGCCAACTGTAAAACATGTCATGGCGGTATGATTCCGGGCGCACCTGTTGTCGGTAAAAAAGACGACTGGGCTCCTCGAATTAAGCAAGGTAAAGATACTTTGCACAAACACGCGCTTGAAGGTTTTAATTCAATGCCTGCCAAAGGCGGCAACAGCAGCTTGAGTGACGATGAAGTGAAAGCGGCTGTAGACTTTATGGCAAATGAGTCCGGTGCAAAATTCTAATTTTGAGTCGGATTGAAAAAAAAAGCGTACCTAACAAGGTACGCTTTTTTATATTTGATAAAACCAATAAGAGAAGACATATCAAAGAGGTGAAATATATAAGGCCGTCTGAAACATTCAGACGGCCTTTGTTCTTGGTTCAACCAAAATTAATCAATCCAAAGTGGACGTACTGCGTTTCAGGAACCATTCGCTGAAAGGCCACTCGACACTGTCGAGTAAGTTTTTGGTAATTAATTCCAATTCCGTATCGCCTTCAATTTGCAATTTACGGTTGAAAAATAAGGTATCGGGGTCTTCCTCGCGCATCATCATGCGCATGAAGTCTATACCGTTGGCGGCCAGCCTCAGATCGGGGGCCCCGCTGAAGTTGTCATCCAGGAATTTTTCCGTATTGGCACTAAACCGCACTTTAATGCCGGCATCCAAAACTTCGATTTCGAATTTTCTTCCGGCAAAAAGTTCCATATCGGCAGGCAGTAAACCTTTTTTCAGCATGGTATTCAATACGGAGACCAAAACAAAGCGTGGAGGTTTGCCGGGAAGTTTGGTACCGATTTTTGCCATCCATTTGGGTAATATGATTTCAGGCAGCGCCATAATATGCCTCCTTCACGGTTTCAATACCGGGCTGACCGCGCCAATAGCCGTCAACCAGTGTTCCGGTAGTCAGTCGTTCCAACTCGGGGCGGATATCTTCCCATGTGGCTTTTCCGTCCAATACATCGCGGTGAATTTGGATAATTTCAGCCATGCTGTGCATTTGTGGCGACAGTCTGAGCATATTCACGCCGATTTTATTCAAGTCTTCATGGTGGGGCAGTAGGTTTTGGCAGCCGTAAGACATGGTTTGGATGCCGTTGATGGTGAGAAACGGCTGGCCTTCTCGCGTATTCATAGCCATACCGTGCTCATGATCGAGGCAGCGGAACTCGCAACTGTCTTTATTCAGATTGTAATGGCGGGCGGTAAAGCAACGTGATGAATAGGCGAGCGGCATTTTACCCCAAGCGAAGAGTTCGGTTTCAATGCCGTCTGAAGCCTTAATAATTTCGGCAACCTTATCGCGGCTCAGCTCGGACGGTGCAATCCAGCGGAATGCCCCTAATTTTCGGAATACGTCCAAAGTGGTTTCGTTGTAGATATTTAGGCTTGCACCGGCAACAAAAGGAATGCCATGTTCGCGTGCCAATTTAACCGCCCCCATGTCGTTGGCTTCAACTTTAAACTTTCCCTGCTCCGTGATTTTGCGCAGGCGTTTCAGATCGGATTCGCTTTCGAGCAGGACTTGTGAAGAAAGAATAATCTCCTTACCGCTTTCCGCCAAGTCTTCAGCCAGTCCGAACCAGTCGGCAAAGCGCATTTTCTGACGGCGTGAGCAGACTACCTCACCTAAATAAACAGTGTCCAACGGCGTATCCAGCATGGAAACGTAAAATTCCAGTAGGGCTTCTTTTTGCCAGAAAAATAAAATAGGGCCCAGCGACAATTTCAATGAATTCATTTTCTTCCCCTTATTTCCATGGGCGGTTGTATGCGCCCAAAGTTGTCTGATGACCTTCCGAAACTTTGCTCAAGGCATTGTTCCAGGACGGATTGACTTTGAAATGCGACGGGTCGGCTGCGGCTGCATTCAGTGCTTGGCGCAGGGATTTGGTTACTTGCGCCGTATACATCGGACTGCGTTGGCGTCCCTCGATTTTGATGGCGGACACACCGATTTTGATGAGTTCGGGCAACATTTCCAAAACATTCAGGCTGGTCGGTTCTTCCAAAGCATAGTAGGTTTCATCATTGACTTCAAAGCGGCCTTTGCACAAGGTTGGATAACCTGCCGGTTCATTGGGTTTGTATTGGTCTATCAATACCTGGTTTAGACGTACGTTCATGCGGTCGGGCAGTTGTTCCCAGCGGACGGATTTTGCCGGAGAGCAGACACCTTGCATATTGGGCGATTCGCCTGTTGCATAGCTCGACAAGATGCAACGGCCTTCCACCATCACACACAAACTGCCGAAGCCAAAGACTTCAATTTCCACATCAGTATTGTCAATTACATGTTTGACCTGATCGATGGTCAGCACGCGCGGCAAAACGGCACGACGGATGCCGAACAGCTCTTTCATCATATTGATGGCTTCGTAATTGGTGGCCGAACCTTGTACTGACATATGCAGGCGTAAATTCGGATGTTTGTCTGCCGCATACGCCATGATGGCGGGGTCGGCAACAATAATCGCATCGGCACCCAAATCCGCCGCCGTATCCACAGCAGCATGCCAACGCTCCACTTGGCCGGCTTGTGCGAATGTATTGATGGCCATCAGTACATTGCGCCCGCGCGCATGGGCGTAAGCTACGCCTTCCCGCGCAGATTTCATGTCGAAATTCAGTCCCGGAAAGTTTCGTGCATTGGTCGCATCTTTCAAACCCATATAAACCGTGTCCGCACCGTTGTCCACAGCGGTTTTCAGTGCAGGCAGGTTGCCGGCGGGGCAGACCAATTCTGGAGTTTTCTGCATTTTGTGTTCCTCGTCTTGATGATAACCTCTATCGGGTTAATCAATATTTTGTAGAATTCCGGATATTTTATGGATTAATGACACAAGATATGCTGACTTAAATCAAATCGAGAAATTCATGTTGACGTAGGCATGTTGTTTACAAAATCTTAACAGACGTTGTTTTTTATATATTTCATGTGCTTAAAAATTTTGATGACGGATTTTGTTTCAAAATCGGCTTATGTTTTTAACTATCGCATTTATTAATTTTTACAATAATGGCGATAGAAAAATGAAAAAAGGCCGTCTGAAAATCTGGTTTCAGACGGCTTTTCGCTTTAAAGGGGTAGATTTAAGAGAAACCCAAGCGTTTATCGGGTCGGGTAAACACAAAAATAAACAGAGAAGTTAACGCGCCCAAAGTATCGGCAAGCATGTCTTTTTGCGCGTCCCAAATATCGCCTTGAGAACCCAAGAATTCCAGTCCGGCTTCTCCGCCGTCAATGACGGCATATTGCCATTCGATGATTTCATAGGCGGCAGCCACACTCATGATGAAGAACAGCCCGAAAAACAAAGCCAGCGGCAGATTACACAGCCTGCGGCGCAGCAGCCATTCGGCCATCGGGTAGGCATAAAAGCCGATGATGTAGTGGGCAATACGGTCGTAATGATTGCGGTTTTCGCCCAAAATTGGTTCAAAAAAGCGGTTGATGGATTCAAACGGTACATCTGCAAAAGTATAGTATGCACCGATTGAATGCATGATCAGCCAGAAACTCATGAATAAGTAGGCCAGGTTGCTGAAGCGGAAAATGCGGTAGGTGGCAACCAGAAGGAAGAATACGGATGCTACGGGGATGATTTCGGCGTACCAGACCGCGCGGTCATGAGGATTAATGCCTGACCAAACAATGAGGGCGAAGATAATCGTAGCAAGAAAAATGGGAAAGATTGGAGAAGGTTTATTCATGTTGTGTGTGTAATAACAATGGTTGCGTATTGTATAACGAATTGGCAGGGCTGGCAGTTTCATACATTCAAGGCCGTCTGAAAACATCTTTCAGACGGCCTGAAGTTTAGCCGTTCCAGAAATAACGGGTGATGTGGAAAAACACCGGTGCAGCAAAGCAAATCGAATCCACGCGGTCAAGCATGCCGCCGTGGCCGCGTATCATATTGCCCCAGTCTTTGACACCATAATCGCGTTTGATGGCAGACATAACCAGGCCGCCAAAGAAGCCCATCAGGCAGACGATAAAGCCAATAACGGCCGCTTGGCCGTGGGAGAACGGCGTAATCGGCGCCATCAACGCGGCAATGGCAGTGGCCGACAAAATACCGCCGACAGTGCCGGAAATGGTTTTTGACGGCGAAAGCGAAGGCATGATTTTTGCACCGCCAATCAGTTTGCCCCAAACGTATTGCAACACATCCGATACTTGAACCACGCCAATCAGGAAGATCAGTAATAGGATATTGTTGCCGTTGTCGAAGCCGTCCAAGTCCAGAAACATCAGCGCCGGAACATGGGACAGACAGAAGATGCAAATCATCGCCATCCATTGTGTTTTGGCGGCGCGTTCCAAAAAATGCGCGGTTTGGCCGCTGAGGCTGGCAATAATCGGCAGTATCAAAAAGCCGTAAACCGGAATAAAAATGCTGAACATGCCATACCAGCCGTCATAGACGAAATAGTATTGCACCGGCAGCAACAGGTAAAAGCAGACCACCATGCTGTAATAGTCGCTGCGGCGGCGATAGACGAGGGTCATAAACTCGCGCAGTGCGGTAAATGAAATCAGGAAAAACAGTACAACCGTCCCGATTTTTCCGAACCAAAACGCGCCCAGCAACACCAGCGTCATCAGCCACCATGCGTAAATGCGGGCGTTGAGGTTGGCGATGGTGGCATTATCTGCGCCGTTTTTACGCTTGAGCCATTGTCCGATGATGCTGGCAAAACACAATACGGCAAATACGCCGACAAAAATATAGCTGGCTTGCGGAGTCAGATGAGCGGCGGCTTGTTCGACAATGATTTGTTGGGAAGTCGTAGAAAGGCTCATGCTTGTCCTCCTTTGTTTTGCTGAACTTCAGATTCATTTTGGCGAAGCTCGCTGCGGTCGTTTTCAGACGGCCTGAGTGCCAGCAGCGCTTCACGGCTACGTGTCAAAAAGCTGTCTTTGTCTTCGTTTTCCTGCAAAGTAAGCGGCTGTCCGATATGGACTTCACACAAAAGCGGGATAGGCAGGATTTTGCCTTTGGGCAGTACGCGGCTGATGTTGTCTATCCAAATCGGCACAAATTCGGTATTGGGTTTGCTTTTCGCCAGATGATAAATTCCGGACTTGAATGGCAGCAGGATGGTGTTGTCGTCAGTGTTGCGCGTGCCTTCAGGGAAAATAATCAAGGAATCGCCTGCGTTCAGCGCATCTTTCATCTGTTCGGTAATCGCTTGCGGATTATCGCTATGACGCGGAATCAGCAAGGCGTTGAAAACATTTTGAATGATGAAGCGTTTGAGTTTGCTCGTCAGCCAGTAATCCGAACCGGCGACAGGGCGCGTGGACAAGCGCCAGCGGCGGGGCAGGGAAATCCACACCAGCACAAAATCGCCATGGCTGCCGTGATTGGCGTAATAGACCTTTTGGTGCTGATTGAATGTCAGCTCGCGCGGGCTTTTGGGGCGTACGCCCGTAAGAAAAGAGACCGACAGACATAAGGCTTGGTCGGTCAGCCAGGCAAGTTGTTTTTTGAGGAAGTTTTTCATTGTTTCTGCCTTTTGAAGTGAGATACCGCTCTAGATCTGGTTTGGGTAAATTAGCAAAAATAATCAAATGCTTTGGATAAGCAAAATTAAAAATTGTGCGACGGTCAGGTATAAGCTTTTGCGCCATAAGGAAAGTGCGCCGTTTATCCGTTGGGTCAAAGTACGGCTGCCTGAAATTTGACGCAAACTGTTTTGCTGTAAGGCGTGGTCGAAGTCTTCAGGAGAGTAGCGGTTGTCGGCAAAGTCTTGGAACACGCGACGGTCGAAGTGAATGCGGATATGGCAGTACAGCAAAACTGCTGCCAAGACAAGTTGCACCGCAAACCATGCGCCGCCATATTTTGCCGAAAAGGCGAGCAGCAAGGCATTGCAGGCGGCAACATAATGTGCGGTAGAGAGCAGGTGGGCAGTAATACGGCTGTCGGTTGCGTTGTCCATCATTATCCTTGTTTTAAACGGTTGGCCGCAGCTTCAACTGCTTGGGCGGTGGCCGGCGATAATACCATTTGCGGCCGAGCCTGTTTGAGTTCGGCCTTCGCTTGCGCCAAGTTTTTGCAGCCACCATAGACCAGCAGCCACGTCAGCACCACTGCGGCACTTCTTCCATAACCCAAAGCGCAACATACCAGCACTTTGCCGTGTTTTTGGTGTAAGGTTTCCAATATCAAGGCCGTCTGAACCAAATCGTTTTCAGACGGCGTTACCATATCCAGTAAAGGCAGAGCGCGATATGCTCCCTGATAGCTACGGCAGGGATATTCGGCGCATACATCCAATACGGCAGGCAGATGGTTTGAAATACCCAAAACGCTGCCAATCCATACATCATTGCGGACTTGTGCCGTTTTCGCCTTACCGCGTAACCAATACGCCATGTTTAGCCGTACGCCCACCAGATAAGGCAATAGTAAAACCGTCGCTGCCGCCGATAATTTACCGTTAGCCTGTTTTTGGAATATGTTTGCATTCCCAGTCAAATAGGCAAAGGCCACCATCAGCAAAGACACGCTAATCCATATAAACCACAGCCACACGCCACCCAGCAGCGCAGGTAACGCCGTCAAACACGCGCCAAGCAAATACAGCAGCGCAATCTTTCTTGAGCGTACATCATTTGAGCTCAGTCTTAACGGCGAAGTCATCTGACGCGGAAAAGCCCACAACACCAGCCAGCCGAGCAATGCACCGGTCGGCACGTCAATAAAATGATGTTGATAAGTCGTCAGTACCGACAAGGCAATCAGGCTTTGCCATAAGAAAAGCGGCAGGCGGATTTTGGGAAAGCGTGTCCAATAAAATGCACCCACGATAATCGCCAATGCAATATGCAAAGATGGCGCTTGGTTGTACGGCAAATCAAACGCAGCCAATGAATCAAACAGCCAGCCTGACAGCCCATCAGCAGGCGGTTTAGGCCACCCGAAACGCAGCGGAAACAGCACAAAGCAAGCAGTCGCAATCAGTTGAGCGGCTACAAGGTGCGCTACATATCGGTTTTGTTCTTGTGTATCACGGCAAAGAAAAAATGCCGCGGCATACATCAGGTTTAGCGACCAATAAGGCACAATCGTCCATGCCCAAAACGGGATATTGCTCTCCCATGCAAAAGCAATTTCAGGCACATAGTCCAGCGACGCTGCGTAATGATTGGACAAGCCGTAGCTGGTGTAGAACAGGATACCGACTAAAATCAGCTTGAGTAGGGAGGTTTTGAGGGTGGGTTTCATGGACTTATTTTGGACATCTCAATTCATCGCCGTATTGATCGGAGCGAAGGCAGGATAAAGCGTTTTCTTTTGGATGGTAGCGGAATTCCTGCCACGGACCATCTGTTGAAACGGCTCTCCAGTGATGCTGTGAAGATTGGTATTCAGTCAACGTCCCATTTGCATCTTTGGCACAAAAATTCTTCGCCATGCCGACGGCCAACATACCGCGTTGTTTATTGGTTGGTATTGTGAATAAGGGGATAAGCTTAGATACATCGGCATTTCGGGCAAATTTCATTTTGACGTAGCCGTATCCTTCATTAGATTCAATGATCAAAGCTGATAAGGGCTGCCCAAAAGCAACAGAATTTTTCAATTCAATAGTGAATGCCTCACCATCTGACGCTGTCTGCTTGCTGTGGCTTCGGGCAACGGATGCGCGGTATTTGGCAGGCAGTTTGCCGATGTCGGACTTTCCATAAGGCAAGGCTTCAGAATCAAACGTACAACCCTTCTTCATAGATTGCAGCAAAAGTGTCCAGTCAACCGCATCGGCATAGCAGACGGATGAAAAGGTAGAAACAAGTAGTAATGCAAGTAGTTTTTTCATTATGAAGTTTCAATTTATTAAAATTTATACAAGCGTAATCACTTTTCCCGAGAATTTCTTTGAATGGCTAGGAGTCATACTAGATGAAATTCTTATCTACTACTGGTACTCCTGCAGACTATGTTGTTTATCATAATGTGACAATGGTAAAAAACTGAATATCGCTATAAATTTGAACGTCACGTAAATGTGGTAGGGTATTAGTGATATATGTAACTGTTTTATCTTTAAAAACTGCGGACCTATTCGTATTAGCTGTTAATTTTAGATGAACGGTTTAAGCTTTATTGAGGCCGTCTGAAAACAGACATAAAGTTTCAGACGACCTTTCGTTGTTTTATCGATTGCCAGACAAAACTAAAAATTTTTGCATATTTCAACCGCCATTTTGCACACGAAGAAATCCAAAAAAATTCTTCTGTGTGCGAAACAACGGTAATTGATAAACTGCTCTTTTTATTTCTTCACTGCCAAACTCACGGTGAAAATACCGTCTTCGTCTATCCATTGATGGATTTTTTCAAAACCGGCCTTTTCAACCAACTGATCCATTTCCTGCTGACTGCGGCGGCGCATTACCCAGTTTGGGCTGCCTGCTTTGTGGCTGGTCAGGGCGCGGGCAATCATTTCCAGTTGCGGATGCCAAGGCTGGCCGGTGTAAATCAGGTAGCCGCCAGTTTCAATGGCTTCGCCGAAGCCGTAGAGTGAGTTCAAAATCAAATCGTTGTCGGCAAACAATTCGTGCAGGCCGGAGACGATGCCCAACGTTGGACGCGGCTGCAAATCGTGATAATTGGCGCAGTCGTAAGCATTGACTTCATTGAAGGTTACCGTGTTTTGCAAGCCGCGCTCGGCAATCAGCTTGCGACCGGCTTCGACATTAATCGGGCTGTAATCGCGCAAGCGCACGGAATCAGGCAATGTGTCGGCAGTCAGGGCATCCAATACATAGCGGCCATGACCGGATGCAATATCCAAAACGTGTACAGGTTTCCCTGCTTCACGCAGTTTGGCTGAGGCCGTCTGAATGGCTTTGCCGATATTGACTTTGCGTTGGCGGATGCCGCGCCAGCCGATGGCATTGAGATAGTATTTGTCCACCCATACACCGAAAGCGTTACTGCCTTGCGGTTGATTGCGGTAGACGTAATCCAGCGTGCTGCCTGAATCAAAACCTGTTTCTTGACCGATTCTCAAGCCTTCACTCCAGCGCGCACCCAGTTTGAGCGAGGCACGATATATTGCCCAAAATGCGCTGCGAGGCGTACAAACAGGCAAAGGCGTAGCCAGTTCGTCAGCTTCACGACGGCTGTCTCCAAATAAGTGCGCTTGAGTCAGATCGACTTGTTGTAAAGGCTGATTGAAACGCTCGCGGATAAAACGGCGCATTTCTACAAACGCGATTTCACGGTCTTGCTCGCCTAAAGTATCGTGGTAGAAACCTGGCAGGATATGGCGCTCTTTAATATGGCTGCCCAAACGATTGTAGAAATCGTGTTGCGGTTTGTGATGAACGACCCAATCGCTGCCTGAAATCAACAGTTGTACAGGCGTAGTAATCGCTTGTGCATCGGCGACTACACGTTCGGCCGCCTCATATAAACCCAGCAGAATGCGCACAGAAATGGCGCGGGCAATAAGCGGGTCATTGTCGTAGCTTTTTTGACGTTCGACATTGTGGGTCAGATAGTGGGCTTTGACGTAGCTGTTGACAAAGAAATTGCCGCGCCATTTTTGCATGAGTTTCAAACCGGTACGGGCAAACGGAACATAGAGTTTGACTTTGAACGCAGGCGAAGCCAATACAGCGCAACGGATTTTCGGTGCGTAATCGTGCAACCAAGTAGAAACCAATACCGCGCCGACACTTTGCGCAATCACGCAAATGTTTTCAGGTTTGATGCCGTATTCGCTTTGGATGTGTCGGATAAAATCATCTACGTCTGAAACCGAAGTGCCAATACTCGGACTATCGCCGCGTTCACCGGGGCTGTAACCATGACCGCGCGCGTCCCAAGCAAAATAGGCAAAATCGTTGAAACCCAGTTCATCCGCCACAAACATCATTCGGCCGGAATGCTCATGTCCGCGATGGAACAGCACAATGGCTTTGTCGGAAGAACCATCGGCAGCAGGGCGATAGCGGTAGAAAAGCGAAGTACCGTCTTGGGTAGAAAAGTATTTTTGCTGTTCGGACATGAGAAACTCCTAATAGTCATATTTTTTGAACAGTATCATGACATATCGAATAAATGCAATGATTATCCGATGGACGGACGAATGCAATGATGGGGAGATATGTTAAGTGCCGATTATGGTCGATACGATGAGTCAGTCAGTGGTTCATTTAAGATTTTTAGCATTTTTTTCTCATGATCTTTTATCTCGCTTTCTGTCCAGTTTTCGTAACTCATCATAATAGCTTGTTTTAAGCTATCATAAGTATCCTTTTCTTTGTAATACTGCCGTTTCCAATCTGGAAGTTTATTACTGAAACTGGAATTTTTACTTTGAGATAACAAATATAGATTGCCAAAATTATCTAAGACATTTGTATCTAATTTATCTAGGCCAAAATCTTGAGAGGGATTTTGTGGGTAATGGTGCTCAACCGAGCTTCTAAAACTAAATCTAAAATTTTTCCAGATAGATTGTTTAGATTGGTTAATAGCTGAAAAGACCTCTACCTTGTCTTGATATTTCCATAATTGATAATCCAAGCGATTAAATACAAAATTTGGGACGTTTACTCCATCATTCCAAGACTTATGTACTGAAGGGGTGGTGTAATTATCATTTAAGATAATTTTCATAAAATCCCTGTTTCCATTGCAGTTGTTTTCAAAATAAAATTTATCACAAAGATTTTCAAGAAACTGAATATATGTCTCTTGAGTAATACTTTTCTTATTCTCGAATAACCAACGCAATGTAGCATATAGCCAGTTTTTATAGATTCGGGATGGATTAGAAACATGAAACATAGAAAGCAACATTATTGCGTTTTTAGTTCTATCATTAGTTTCTTCAGTATCATTGGAATCATTATTATCGTCATTGTCGTCACTGAAAACATTTTTATAGTAATAATTCTTTGATTCCTTTTTTTTGATTTCCCATAAAGACCAATGCTCATCTTCTGAACGTAGTGAATTTGATTTAATAATATATTTATCAAACAAATGCCGACAAGATAGCAATATATCTATAAAATTTACAATCTTTTCTTTGTCCCAGTCTTCATTGTCAAAAGCACGCAAAAGTTCTTTTTCATCCAGAGGAATCTCTTTAAAGGTAATTTTGTTAATGTCAGTAGGATCAGTAGGAAATTTTTCTAGATAAATTTTCAAGATATGCATTAAGAAGTTAGGGAAATCAATAACGGAATTAAAACGCCCATCTGTCTGCTCGTTTGTTTTTTCTTTGGAAGAGTGAATATCCCCATTATCGGCGGTTATCAATTGACGAATTGATTGTTCTTCATTTGCGGAGCCTTGAGTTTTTTCTGCATCAGCAATATTCTCAATAATGCCATTGAATTTTTTTGGAATAGTATTTTCGCAATTTTTGCCAAAAATATTTTCTCTAAGTGACGAATTAATTTCCATTACAACATATCGGCTCATGTCAGAACACGCATCCCAAATTTTGGCGAAAATAGAGCGTTCACTATCTGTGTCTAAAACCTTCATTAAAGTAGCCTTGATAATCTCATGTTTTTCTAATTGCTCTCCCCGCGTATTCATAATTTCAAAGTAATGATTGAGGTCGGTGTCTTCGGGTACTTCGGTTCTAATAATTTTAACGTTTTCTTGTAAGAACTCTGCCAAACCCATTCTTTCTTTTTCTGTTCTCTCAGTTTCCCAATATTTTTTTATTGATTTTAAAGCATTTTTAAAAACATCAGGTATGGAGTCAGAGTCAAGATGTCCTAAGGCATCGTCGGAGTCATTTCTATGCTCAAAGGATACATTTCTAACAAAGGTATCTGATTTTAAGTAGTGCATGATTTTTAAGTAGTGCATGATTAAAGTCAGTGTGGTCAATCGTTGTTGTCCATCTATGACTTCTAAATCTCCATTTTCTCTTTTATAAATGACTAAGCTGCCAATATAATAATTATTCTTATTATTCTTATTTTTCTCATATGCATTCCATAGGTCTTGAATAAGAAGGCTGATCTCATCATCTCCCCATGCGTAATTACGTTGATAAATAGGAATAATATATTTGTCTTTATTTAAATTTAATAATTCATTTATGGTTAATGTTTTTACGTAATCATTATTTGTTTTCATCTTTAATTTCCAAAATCTCTTTTATTTTAGGGTCTACATGTTTTGAAAAATTGACTTTTCCGGTTTGTTGAATAAAACGCATTATTTGTTCGGGAGTAATGGATCTTTCAATATAAGAAATTAATCCGGCTGGAGCACTAGCCTTTTTCTCAATGGTCGTGAAGGTAATGCGCTGATATTCTACCCGAGTACGGTAAGCCCATAGAAAAGCTTTGGTTATAAATTCTTCAAAATGGCTTTCTCCAAATTTATCAAAGTAGAACAATACGGTACATTCAAATAAATTTCTAATGTATTTATCACCAGTTCGATAGCTGTATTTATGATTGTTTAAAAAAGCCATTACTCCTTTTTCTAAATCAATTCCATTAATAGAATGAATTTTATCTAACAATCCATCCTTTTCTTTGAATAGTTTTTCATAGATGGCTGTATAATGTTCAATATAATCAAAGAAATATTTTCCATTGATTAACACTTGTGTGGCCTGAAATGCTGATATTGATCGATATAAAAATGGATTTTCATGTAATAATTTTTGTATGGTATGAGTAGCTAATATTCCGTGTAAATAAGGATAATCAACTTTTTCATGAACGCCTTTAAATGTATCTAATTCATCTGATGTAAATATTTCTGCATTCTCTTTGTAATGCCAGCGGCGAAGTCTAAATAAGATATAATTGATAATTTTATCTAAATTATTTATATCATTAGACATTGCAGATTTTTCCCAGCGTTCGACACATTGGTGAATGACCTTCTCGTCTTTATCCCTCATGTCTCTTAAATGATAGGCTTTTAAGAGGTCATAAGATTCTAAAGGTTTGCCTCTGGCATTTTGTGAATCAAAAAATTGAAAAGCCTCATCTAAGTCATTTAATTCAATACAAACCATTTCACACCTGTTAAGGAGGTAATCCTTAAATTCATTTGTGAAATTATAGTTTTTAAGAAAATTATAGTTCGTTGTAATATTATTTTTGCTGATGCTATGATTCGGTTTTTCCTTTAAAAGAGACACATCCTTCCCCAGTTTATGAAGCAATAACGAGAGTGTAATAAGCCGCTGTTGGCCATCTACTATTTCAGAACAGTCGTTATTTTTATTTAAAACAATTGTTCCGATGCGGTATATTTTTTTCCCCTCCCTAAAATTTTGGAGCAGGTCATCGATTAATTGTTGTACATTTTTGATTGTCCATTTGTATGGTCTTTGATAATTAGGGATACTCAAATTTAATTTAAATATGTCATCAATCTTGAGTATTTCTGCTTTTTCTATGCTCATATAGATACCCCTTAGTATGAAAAATAGGTAAACATTATAGACTACAATCGGCAAACTACTACCGACATATCATCATAAACTCTTTGTTTCGCAATTAATTTACGAAATACAGTCAGACGGGACTTATCGTTATCATATTGTTGCCAAATTTTTTCTCTTATTTCTTCTGAAAGAGCGTCGCTTAGGCCGTCTGAACAAAGCAGCAGGCTTTCTCCTGCTTTAAGCGTAAGTTCGATATGGCACATTTTGTCTTGGAATTCGGAATAATCTGCTGCTAGATAAGAAGAAACGCCGCCATATATGGTGGCGAACTCTTCTTCTTTTTTATCCGACAAATCATCCAGCAATTCGGAGAGTATCGAGTGATCTTGGGTCAGTTGCTTCCATTTTCCTTGTGTATCAATCAAATAGGCGCGACTGTCGCCTACGCTGATGATTTTGGTTTTGCCGGTGGTTTGGTCGATTTCGGTGGCAACAAAAGTGGTTGAGGAACCAAAATAATCCTCTGCCAGCTCTTGAGATAAAGCGGCTTGTACATGATTGATGATTTGACGGCTGAGTTTGGCTGTGCGGCTTAATAGGTGCATGGCGGATTTGCTGGCTTTTTCGGGACGGTTGCTATTGGAAATGCCGTCGGCTATCCCGATGATAAAGCGTGGACGGGTTTCAAGGCGTGTTTCAGCGGTCTTGAGTTTATATTGAAACACTTGTTCGCCGTTAAAAAGGGCATCTTGGTTGTGTTGTTTGTTGCTGCCGATTTGTTGGCAAAAGGTGATTTCGCAAAATTTGTTCATGATTTGTCTGTTTGTTGGGTGAATATTCATTGCAGGCTTTTCATTTTTTCTAACCCTCCGGATTTACACTTGGGTAATACGTTTGAAATTTGATGATTAAGGTTAAAGGACGTCTGAACAGTTTTCAGACGGCCTTTACTGCGTTTAACCAAGTACTAATTAACTGCTAATTTTGTCATGTTTTAATACATCCATCGAAACCCGAATACACATTTGAAAAGGAAATCAAACATGAAAAAATTCTTATTGACCGCTATCGTTGCTTTGTCTGCCGCTACTGCCGGTGCCAGTGATTATATCGAACACAAAATCTACAGCGACAAAAACTTCGAGCAAAATCGTGCTAAAGCCGTAAAAATGTTGGAACAACGCGGCTATCAAGTTCACGATGTTGACGCCGATAGCCGTCGGGGCCAGCCTGTGTTGGATATCGAGGCTTTTAAAGATGGCCGTGAGTACGACATTGTTTTGTCTTACCCTGATTTGAAAATTATTAAAGAACGCATCGATTATTAATATTTCGATATAAAGTGGATTGTCGCAGGGCTTTTGGTCCTGCGACAGTTTGCTATTTAGGCATTTAAAGAATGTAAACAGCATGTAAATTACCTGAAATAAATGAACTAAATATGCTTTTTATTTTCCATTTAATTCAAAGTGTTTGATGTTGGGAGTCATGATATGAGTTTGAATGATTGGAAGGAAGATGGTCGGCCGAAGCAGATGGGTGACCAAGAAAAACCTTTAAACGACGGCGCTGTTGCTGAATCCCAACAGGATGTTGATTTTTGGGATCGTAATCAAAACGGTGTTGTTGAAAACGAAGTTGAGGTTGTGGCTGACGCGGTAGAAATTCAGGAAACGGTAGAAGGTCAGGAAGTGGTTGAACATCCTGAGATGCCGTCTGAAAAAAACGAGAAGAAGCCCAAACGCAAAAAAGACAAGGCGAAAAAGAAAAAAAATAAAGCCGAGGATTTGAATGCGTCTGATCTGTTGGGTACGAATAAGGGCGTGGAAACCATGTTCCGCAACGCCGTACGTTCAGAGATGGAATTGTTGGCGCTGGCGGCAACCAAAGCGAATATTATGATTTCGCTGAATGGTTTTATTGTTTCTGCGCTGATGATTTCGGGCGCGTTTATTTTTTCATCGTCGCCCGAATTTTTGATTCCGGCCAGTACGTTTATGATTACCGCCGCCGCGTCCATCGTGTTTGCGCTTCTGTCCGCTTCGCCGGAACGTATCGGTAAAATGCAAGCGGCGCGTACATGGTTTAAGGATTTTGTCCGTGGTCGTTCTAAGCTGCGGGATTTGAAAACCCGCCTCAGTAGTACCGAAACGCGCTTTTTTGGCGGCAGCCAACCCAATATTTTGATTTATGAAGACCGTGTGAAACTGCAAAAAGATCAATATTGGGAAATGATGCAGGAGATTATGGGCGATCGTAAACAAATCTATGAAAAGATGAGCGACCATCTTTATTGGCTCGGTTTGTTGGCGGATAAACAGTTCAAATACATCAATTTGTCTTACGCGGTATTTCGCTGGGGCTTGCTGGCTTCACTGGTGGCGTTTATCGGTGTGAAAACATTGCCGTCATTGCTGATACCGCCGGCCAACAATGCGGCAGAGTTGCGTTCGATGGGAATCAATATGTTTAACGGTGTGTACGAGCCTTCCGCCGTACAACAGCTTCCGGACGGCAAGTTGCTGATTGCGGAAGACGAACCCAACCATGCGTTCAGTATCATCAGTATTGATAAAACCGGCAGGTTTGTGGAAGACGAGGCATTGGATACGCGCGTGATTACCGGTTTCAAACGCCGTCTCAGCGACTTGGAGGCTTTGGCGCGTGACGATGAAGGCTTTATCTACGCGATGACTTCACACTCGCGCACCCGTAAAGGCAACCGCTCGCCTGACCGCGAACACTTGATGCGCTTTAAAATCCAAGACGGCAACGTGTTGGGGCTGACCAGCTACGATAATCTGACGCAGGTTTTGGAAACTGATCACAAGCTGCATGATTTGATTCGCGAGCGAACCAAGGCAGAAGTTTCCTTTGACGAAATCAATATTGAGGGCATGGCGTTTGATCCGGTGAAAAAACGTCTCGTTTTGGGCTTCCGTGATCCTGAGTTCAACAATATGGCTTTAGTTGCGTTTATCAGCAATCCGAAAGATGTGTTCGAGCGCAATGCCAAGCCTGAGTTTGATGAAGTGGCCGTGATTGATATTGATGGCGGCGGTATCCGTTCCCTCAACTATGATCCTGTGTTGAAAACCTACGTTATCGCCAATGAAGTGAAGGATGAGAATGGACAGAAATTCTCACAACTGTGGACTTGGAGCGGTAATCCGACCGATGAACCGCAAAAAATCTCTCTGCCTAATCTGCAACACATCACCAACGTTGAAGCTGTTGATTCGATTACCATTAACGGCAAGCCGCAGATGATTTTGATGGGTGACGAAGGTAATGCTTCGCAGAAAATTACTGCCAAGTATATGTTGGTAGATTACAGTCAGTTGGGTAAACAGTAAGTTATCTCGGCTGATGGATAAAAGGCCGTCTGAAACCGATAGTTTATGGTTTCAGACGGCCTTTTTTGTTTTCAGTAAAACAGGTTGATGGGTTTAAATACGCTAATCAACGATGATTAACCCAAGAACGTGGACAAGTTTCAGACGGCCTTCAAGCCATTGATGACGCGTTTGTAGCAGGTATAAACCAATGCCGCGCAGGCCAGCCACATAAGGATATAGAAAGTCGAATGGAAGCTGCCGGCGATTGCATACCATACTGCCAATGCGCCGATAAAGAATGCGCGGTCGCTTTTGCCGAATGGCCCGTCATAACGACGGCCGTTGCCATGAACTTGTCCCAAAACGCCACAAAACTCGGTCATTGCCGCCAGCCAAATAAACAGGGCGATTTGCACGCCGCCGAAGGGCGCGATGAAGGCAAAAGGCAGATACAAAGCAGCATCGGCGGCAATATCGGTGATTTCATTCAAATAACCGCCTAATGCCGATTGCTGGCCGAACTCCCGTGCCAACATACCGTCCATTGCATTCAGCGCCATGCGGACAAACAACCAGATCGGCAAAAGCCAGAATAATGTGGATACACCTGCAAACAATGCTAAAAGTAAACCGATCAAAATGGAAACAGCGCAGGCAAACAGAGTGACCTGATTAGCAGTAATACCTTTTTGATACAGTCGCTTAACAATGGGGCGCAACAGGTTTTGAAATTTTGGTTTCAGGGCGTAGATGCTCATAATTATGCTATATAAAAGAAAATGAAGTGCCGTGATTATAGACGAAATCCGTTATAATCCGTCAATCTTCAAATCACGCGGTTCGCAAACCTCCCGCGTTAACAAAACTAGGAATTTACAATGGAAAAACAGCAATCCCTCGTTATTTTTTCGGGCGGGCAAGATTCAACAACCTGCCTGATTCAGGCAATTCAAACATATGGCCGTGAAAATGTGCAGGCCATCACTTTTCAATATGGGCAACGCCACGCCATCGAATTGGAGCGAGCGCGTTGGATTGCCCAAGATTTGGGTGTAAAGCAGACGGTACTCGATTTGAGCCTGATGCAACAGATTACACACAATGCCTTGATGGATGATACGGCGTCCATTGAAACAGCTTCAGACGGCCTGCCCAATACATTTGTAGATGGACGCAATGCTTTATTTTTGCTTTATGCCGCTATTTACGCCAAAGGACAGGGGATACGCCATATCATTGCCGGCGTGTGTGAAACCGATTTTTCTGGTTATCCCGACTGCCGCGATGTGTTCGTCAAGTCGATGAATGTTACGTTGAACTTGGCCATGGATTACGCTTTTCAAATTCACACGCCCTTGATGTACTTGACCAAAGCGCAAACATGGGCGCTGGCAGATGAAATGGGTGTGTTGGATTACATTCGCGAGCGCACGCATACCTGTTATAACGGCGTGGTCGGTGGTTGTCATGAATGTCCGAGCTGTATTTTGCGCGAGCGCGGTTTGTCAGAATATTTGGAAAGTAAAAAGGCCGTCTGAATTAAGAGGGGTATATATTTCCAATATCCAGTTGTACGAAAAGGCCGTCTGAAAAATTCATTTCAGACGGCCTTTGGCTATGTATTTTGTTCTGCTTAGAACAGTAAATCTGCCGGTTCGCTGCTTGCCGGAGCATCTTTCACAGGAGCAGAGGCTGGGGCAGTAGCTGGTTCGGAAGCGGCGTTAGGTGCAGAAGCAGGAGCATTGGCCGGAGTGGTTGCCGGTTTGGCAGCCGGTTTTGCCGGTTGCACCGGAGTCGGACGAACGCTTTGTTTCGGTTCGGATGCTGCCTTGTTGGTATCGTCGGTAGCATCGACTTCGATTTCAGTTCCTTGAGGCAATACCACATCTTTAGCCGGAGCCGGTTTCGGTATGACTTTAGGTTTGCTGTAAGCATCCGTGCCGCTGGTCCATGCCAAAGATTTCAAAGGCGATTTGAGTTTCACGCCTTTGGCGCAGGTCAGACAGTTTGCCGCGCCGGTGCGTCCTTTCAGGATTGCATCCACACGCGCGGCAGGAATGGTTTTGCCGTGTGCTTTTGCCCAAGCGGCAATGCTTTTTTTCAGGGCAGCCGCATCAAGGTTTTTCTTGTCGTATGGGTCGCGATAGGCAGCTAGCCACAAGTTTTGGTTGGCATCTTCGTTCAGACTTGCCATTTGATAGATAACGGAGGCAGGAGAACCTGTTGCGATGGTTTTAGCGAATTCCAATGCGTCAGGCGATTTCATGCGCACGCAACCATGGCTGCGGACGCCGGGTACGCTGGCAGGGGCATTGGTGCCGTGAATGCCAAGGCTTAATTTAGGGTCGCCAAGACGGACAAATACCGGGCCCAGCGGGTTATTCGGGCCGGCCGGTACGCTTTTAACTCCGTCATTGCGTTCTTTTTGGATGGATTTAGGGATATGCCAAACCGGGTTGTAGGCTTTTGCGCCTATTTTATGTTCGCCCAGATTGGTTTGGGTCATGGCTTTGCCGACGGCAACAGGATAAATTTTGCTCAGTTTACCGTTGTCGTAGAGGAACAAACGCTGTTGCGTAATATTGATAACGACGTGTTGTCCGGAAGAGGCGGGGGAGACGTCTGGAATAAGTGTGTTTGCAGCAGCGGCTGAAGTTAAAAGGGCGGCGGTCAGGCCGAACAGTATTTTTTTCATGTCGTCTTTTTTTGTAGGGTTTGAAATGAAAGTTTTTGGCGCATGATACCTGAAACTCTGTGTTTTTGTGAGAAAATATGCGCTTTCGGTATTGGAAGACAGTCAGACGGCCGGTAAGCGGCTGTCTGACGGAAACGGTATGAGTGTGAAAGAACGGTATCAAGAGACGGAAGTTTTTTCTTTGGATTATGAGGGCAGGGGTGTTGCCAGAGTTGGTGGGAAGACCGTATTTATTGGCGGTGCACTGCCTGGGGAGCGTGTAACGTTTGTCATACATAAAGAGAAAAAACAGTTTGCAGAGGCTCAAGTTGAAAAGGTTTTGAAGGCTTCTTCCGAACGTGTCGAACCAGCCTGTTGCTATTTTGATACATGTGGCGGCTGTTCGCTTCAACATGTTTCTTTCGGAGCGCAAGTTGCGTTAAAGCAACGGATTTTGGAAGAGCAGTTGGAACGGATAGGTAAGGTCAAGCCTGAAATAATTTTACCTCCCTTATATGGTTACTCCTGGTATTATCGCGATAGGGCACGTTTAAGTGTTTCGGTGGATAAGCAAGGCCGTCTGAAACTCGGTTTTCAGGCCAAAAAAAGCCATGATGTTATCAATATCCGCCATTGCCAGATTTTGCCTAAACATGTGTCCGATAGATTGCCTGATGTCCGTAATTTGCTGCAAAAGCTGCATGATGATGGTGTAAAAGTGAAATTTGTTGAGTTTTATTGCGGAAAAAATGTGACCGTATTCAACATTCGTTTCGTAAATCAACCGTTTGGACAAATATTAAGCGAATTGCGTAATTGGTTTGATAAGATATTGTCGGGTGCTGAAAAGGCATGGCAAATATGGCTGCAGGATCATGCCGAGTCCTTGCCGTTTTACCCTGAGAACGCGCCTGCCCTGAACTATACTTTTGCTCAATTTGATGTGGAAATGCCTTACAAGCCGGGTGATTTTACGCAGATTAATGCGCAATTGAACGAAGTGATGGTGGCAAGGGCGGTCAGGCTTTTAAACCCTCAAAAAGGGGAGAGGATTGCCGATTTGTTTTGCGGTTTGGGCAATTTTAGTTTGCCGCTGGCAAAAAGTGGTGCATCGGTTGTCGGTATTGAAGGTGCCGATTATTTGGTCGATAGGGCAAGGGAAAATGCACGCCTGAATCGTTGTGCCGAGAATATGACGTTTTCTGTTGCAGACTTGTTCGATACCGATGAAAAAACTGTTGAGTCGTGGGGGCAATTTGACAAGATGTTGCTGGATCCTCCGAGAAACGGGGCTTATGCTGTTGTCAAATCGCTACACAAGCCGTTTTTGCCTCAGAAGATAGTGTATGTTTCGTGTAATCCATCAACATTTGCAAGAGATGCCGGGGTCTTGGTTGATAAGGGCTATAAGTTTAAGGCAGCGGGAATCATGAATATGTTTGCACAAACCTCGCATGTTGAATCCATTGGTGTGTTTGAGTTGTAAATTGGTATCAAGTCCTTTATGTAAGTAGGGTTTTAAATGTAAAAATGAGTGCATTCATGTTATCATCATTCGTTTGGGGAATGAATAACGTTGAAGTTGCGTGTAAAGCAACAGATGTTAATAAATGCAGTTTGCAGCACAAGACCGGGAGGTGTTCTTGAACTATCAACTTTTAACTATTTTTTTGCTGGTGCTTTTTTTGCTGGTGTTGGTTTTTGTTCGTCATAAACAAAGTAACAATTCAGACAAACAAAGCGCGCATGCATCAAAAAGCGGCCGTACATCTGCTGCTCATACAGCCTCCTCTGAGGATGGAAACGACTGGATTGAGAAAGTCAACCAGACTGTTTCCAATGCGGATAATCAAGACTGGGAATGGGGTGGAAGCGGCTCAAACGATGCAACAACTTCTGTTTCCGCACAAGAAGTCGATCCGTTGACCGAATATCAGGTTTATAAACAGTTTGGCTATGAGAGCAAAGCAGCGGAGTCTTTGGCTGGTTATCTCAATACTTTGGAAGACGGTGCGCCGGAAAAGCTGGTTCATGAATTAATCGGTTTGAATCTGCGAGTCGGCAATATCGATATGCTGGCGGATACGCTTGAGCGTCATAGTACTTCCCTTTCTGAAGATAGCGTAGCTGAATATCTGAAAGCCGGTCTGGCTTTGGATTCTACTAACCTGCGTCTGCGTGTTTTTGCCGAGCGTTATCTCGGTTGGAATATGCAGGAAGTGGACCGTCAAATTGGCGAACAAAATGGTTTGGAAGTTGCTTCCGACGAGCATATTGCCTTTGAGAACGATTCGGTTGAGCGCATTTTTGTGCCAGGTATGGGCAAACGTGCGCCTATCGTATTAGGCAAGAAAGATTTTGGCGAAATCAGCCCTGAAGAGATGGGTGCGGTTATTGGTTTTGCCAAACCGGAACGCAGTGCAAAAATCCTGAAAGACAAGATTAGCTACGAGACTGCTTTGCATCAATACAACAAAGCAATCCAAACTTCTGCGAAGCCGGCTGGTCTCATTATCGATGCCTTGCGTCTGGATTATCAGAATGAAGAAGTAGGGCAGTTTGCCAAGCATCTGTGGAAGCTTTACCACTCTTTGGGTCAATATGGCCGTCAAGTAAAAGAACGTATGCTTGGTTGGGGTTATAGCCTTGGTTATCACGAAATTTTTGATGATTTGGAAAAAGGGCCGTCTGAACAGCAAATTAAAGAGATTGGCTTGAAACGCGGTTATATCCAGCCAAGTTCTTTGCAGATGAAAGCCAAATATCGTGAGTTGGTTCAAAAAGACTCTTCAGTCATCAGCGCGAGCTCTTCACCTGCAGATGAAGCTGTGAAAGAAGTCGAATCTTTGTTGGCCTATGGTCAGTTGGATTTGGCCATCGGTACTTTGGAACAGGCTGTTTTGCAGTATCCTCAAGAATCGCAGTTGTACATTATCTTGTTTGATTTGTACGAACGCGTTGAAGATTGGGGACGTTTGGAACAATTTCTGCGCTTGTTGCGTGAACGTGTTGTCAGCCTGCCTGAAGAGGTTGTCTTGGCAATGAGTCGTCTCTTGCAACGAATGAACCAATATTCAAAAAAATAAGATAATCGTAGAAAGTACGAGTGATGAATAATCATTTACCAAAAATTAAAACCATACGGGTTATGTTACAGGAGATGGGTGAGCAACAGCAGGCGGTATTCCGTATGGCATTTAAAATGCACAATACGACGAATTACGTCATCGTTTCCCCTGATTCTGATGAAAAACCGGATTTGGTATTGGTTGATACCGATACTCCGGCAGGTGTAGAAGCTTGGAAAGAGTCGAAGAAAACTTATCCGGAAGTACCTGTGGCTATGTTTTCTTCCGAGTTGCCGACAGTAACGACTCCTTATTTGGCTAAGCCGGTCAAATTTGATACCTTGTTTCCTGTTTTGCGCAGCCTGGCTCAAGGCGGTAATGTTTTTGAGCCGTCTGAGCAACAAGCGGCTGAAGAGAATAAAAGACAATCAAATTCCGATGGCACTAGAAAAGCAACCATTCGCCGATTTAATCCAAATAAAGGCTTGTTGGGTGCGCTGAAATTTGCCAGTCAAGGACACCAAGATATTGCCGTCTTGCATGAAGGCAAGCCGATATTAATCGTGTTTCCTAGTATTCAGCGTGTACTGTTGACAGTCACTGCCAATGAGTTGGAGAAATTGTGTAAGAACGATAACTTGGCTGTCGTGTGTAAGGCTGTTCCTGATAATCCTCAATGGAAAGAAAAAGCCAAAGTCACCATTATGTCATGCTTGTGGCAAATGGCTATTTGGACTGCATCAGGCCGTCTGATTTATCCGATGACGCCGCAAACTGTTTTTACACTCAAGCGGTGGCCAAACTTAACCCGTTTGGCACATGTTCCGGAATCTATGCGTCTGTCGGCATTTCTGACAAAAACGTCTGTTAATCTGAACATCCTCTATAAAGTTATGCCTTTAGAAATGCCTGATATTTTAAATTATTTATCGGCAACATATATGACAGGCTTTTTGGCAACAGATACAGAGTTTGCAACTGATGCGAACAATACGCCTTCGTTGAATGAACAGATTGATGTGAATAGCAAAGACGTACCTGAAACAGCAATGAGCAAAGAGGCTCAAAAAATTGCCGGTCCGTCGAAAGAACAACCTCGCGGCCTGTTGCAACGCCTGATGCGTAAGTTGCTGGGTAAATCGTAAAGGACACGTCATGAAAGAAAATAAAATTATCTTTACCGGTCCTGTTGGCGTAGGTAAAACCACTGCAATTTCAGCTTTATCTGATGAACCACCAGTTCAAACCGATGCATCCGCATCCGATATGACACTTGTCCGCAAGGGGTACACGACTGTGGCGATGGACTACGGTGTCATTCATTTGGATGAGGAAACCAAGGTTCATCTGTATGGTACGCCTGGTCAGGAGCGTTTTAATTTCATGTGGGAAATTCTGAGCCAAGGCAGTATGGGCTTGGTGCTTCTTTTGGATAATACAAGAAGCAATCCATTGAAAGACCTGCAATTCTTCTTGGATGCATTCCGGGAGTTGCTGAAAAAAGCGCCTCTGGTTGTAGGGGTAACAAAGATGGATATCCGATCCTTACCAAGCGTGGATGTTTATCAAAAATATTTAGCACAGAATAATTTTAATGTCCCGGTTTTTGAGATTGATGCGCGTCGAGAAGACGATGTAAAACAATTGGTTACTGCCATGTTGTTCTCAATTGACCCCGGATTAGAGGTATAAGATGGAAGCGACACTTTCTTTACAAGCAAATTTATATCCTAAGATTACACCGGCGGGTGCGTATTATGCTGTTTCAAATGATACGCCCAGTGCCAGCAGAACTTTATTGTATGGCCTGTTGCGTGCAGAGCCGTCTGAAACCATCAGCAGCGAAAAAATCTTGGCATGGGCGGATACCAGCGACATCAATACTGCTTTGAACCTGCTGTATCGGCTCCAACGCTTGGAATTTTTGTATGGTGATGAAGAAATCAGTACAGACGATATCCATTTGACTGACGAGCAATTGCCTACATTGTTGGAACAGTTGTCTAATTCTGGCAAAGCTTTATTGGCTGATGAAAATGGTTTGTATTTTGCCAATGCTAATTTCCATCATGAGGCTGCAGAAGAGTTGGGTCTTTTGGCGAGTGAAGTGGCCAAAATGGAAGACAATCACCGTCTTTTGATTCGCAATAACCTGCATATCAATAATAGCGCATGGGGTATTTGTGATCCTTCAGGCCAAAGTGAATTGACCTTTTTCCCTCTGTATATTGGCATGACCAAGCTGATTTTGGTAATTGGCGGAATGCCTGACTTAAATAAAGAGGCTTTTGTTACTTTGGTTAAAGTGCTGTACCACCGATACGGCAGCCGTTGATTTTTGCCTGACCGATATTTATTTTAGAATGGAGCGACTATGCAACAACTATTAATCTCTGTATTAAGCGATTTGAACAATACCTCTGCTGATATCACTGCTTCTGCAGTTATTTCTACAGACGGCCTGCCGATCGCAACCATGCTGCCTTCCCACCTGAATGCAGACCGTGTAGGTGCGATATCGGCAACGCTTTTGGCATTGGGCAATCGTTCCGTACATGAGCTGGCTTGCGGTGAGTTGGATCAGGTAATGGTTAAAGGTAAAAATGGCTATATTCTGTTGAGTCAGGCAGGTGAAAATGCAGTATTGGCATTGATGGCAAAAGAAAGCGGTAAATTGGGCTTGATTTTGTTGGATGCGAAACGTGCGGCCAAACAAATTTCTGAAATCTTATAAAATTTTTATAAATTAAAAAGATATAAAAATATTTTTGTTTTTATATAGATTGTTGCTTGACAGGTTTCTGATATTTTCTATATAATTCCATCTTTAATTCCCCGATAGCTCAGTCGGTAGAGCGACGGACTGTTAATCCGCAGGTCCCTGGTTCGAGCCCAGGTCGGGGAGCCAAATTTAAAAACCACCATATTGCATGGTGGTTTTTATTTTATCTATTTATTAGTATTTTTAAAATATTAGATGATTGTACTCAATTCATTAGTTTTCAGATGGCCTTTTCAATATATTTCAATATCGTACTCATTTTTTAAGCTAAATATAATATCTAGCAAAATAATAATATTTTGGTTGCATCGATGGAAAACTCACATAAATTACATTCTTCATCACGCTTTCGGTTTGCATTAAAAAATGCGGCATGGCATTTGTTGATTAGTTTGATTTTGGCAGGATTGGCCGCTTTGTTGGATTTGGAGTTTGGTATCCTTATCCGTATGCTGAGCTGACAGGCGGATTGGCTTTATATAAACTGGTTATTTCAGTAGATATTGTTTGCGGCCCGTTGCTGACTTTGATTCTTGCCAGTCCGAGCAAGAAACTTAAAGAGAGGATTATTGATTTTTCCTTAATCGGCATAATTCAGCTGGCTGCTTTAATTTACGGTTTGTACAGCGTATCTCTGGCGCGTCCAGTGGTTGCCGCATTCGAAACCGATAGGATGAATGTGGTAACTGCTGCAGAAATTGATGTAAATGATTTGAGCCATGCTCCGAAGGATTTGCAGGATTTATCTTGGTTTGGCGTACGCCGTGTTGGGTTGCGTGAAGCGATGAGCCCGGACGAAGCTAACCAAAGCCTAGATTTGTCTTTGAAAGGCATTGAACCGAGTATGAGGCCTTCTTGGTGGTTGCCAGATTCGCAGCAAGAGCGTGAGAAAATCCGTAAGGCAATGAAACCGTTGTTTGTTTTGGCAAAAGCCCGTGGTATGAATGAGGACTCAATTTTGGAAAAGGCTTCGCTGAGAAATGATGGGAAAGAGTTGTATTTCTTGCCATTTACCAGTGCACGAAGTAAAGAATGGGTTGTGATATTGAATGATCAGACAGATTTCTTGGGTTATGCGCCGATTGATGGTTTTATCAAGTAAGAAAAGGCCTTCTGAAAGCTGGTAAGTGATGGTATAGGCTGTTTTTAAAAGAAAATATGCTGTCAGATTTTGCCTTTCTTTCGTCAAACTGATAAACTGTTTGCCATTGTTGTTGATCGAGGCATAAATTTTTCATGAAAGACGCAGAGCAGAGTAGTTGTTATACCGCTTCTTTCCCTTTATTTATGTCCAAACTTTGGCAGTCTGTCCGTTTTAAGCGGAACGGCTGCCTTTTTGTATTTTAAAGGAACACAGTCATTATGGATTTCAGTTGGTTGGCAGAGCCGCATACTTGGATAGGCTTTGCCACGCTTCTGGTTTTGGAAGTTGTTTTAGGTATTGATAACCTTGTTTTCGTAGCGATTTTGGCAAACAAGGTTAAACCGTCGCAACGTGATAGGGCGCGGATAACGGGCTTGGGTTTGGCCGTTGTTATTCGGATTTTCATGCTGGGCTTTATGGCGCACATCATGACGCTGACGCGTCCTTTGTTTGAGTTGGGCGGCCTGGAGATTTCCGGTAAAGACATGATTATGTTTGCCGGCGGTATTTTCCTGCTTTATAAAGCGACTACCGAGCTGCACGAACGACTTGAAGGCCACAATCAATTTGCTGTTGCTGAAGGGCAGAAGAAGCATTCTGCTTTTTGGGGCGTTGTGGCGCAAATCTTGATTTTGGATGCAGTTTTCTCTATCGATTCTGTTATTACGGCAGTGGCGATGGTGGATCATATTGTGGTGGCAATGGGTGCGGTTGTTGTGGCGATGACGGTGATGATTTCTGCCAGCAAACCGTTGACTGCCTTTGTGGACAAGCATCCAACCATTGTGATGTTGTGTTTGGGTTTCTTGTTGATGATTGGTTTCAGCCTGATTGCAGAAGCCTTCCATTTCCATATTCCGAAAGGCTATTTGTATGCGGCGATTGGCTTCTCGATTTTGATCGAACTGTTTAATCAGGTTTCGCAAAAGAATGCCCGTAAAAATGACTATATCAGCACTTCTTGGCGTAAGCGTACCGCTGAAAATGTGTTGGGCATGATGGGTATCCGCGAAAGCATTTTGGCAAAAGCAGGCGATAATGGCGGTGATGACGAGCATTTTGAAGAAAACGAAAAATCCATGATTCGCAGCGTGCTGACTTTGGCGGAGCGTCCGATTATGGGGGTGATGATTCCACGTCGGGAAATCGAGAAATTGGATATTTCCCAAAGTCGGGAAGAACAAAATGCGCAGTTGAAAAATACGCCGTATAGCCGTTTGTTGGTTGTCGGTAAGGCAGGTGTAGATGAGCCTTTGGGCTATATCAGTAAAAAAGATTTGCTGAACCAGCTGCTTGAATCGGGAGAAATCAATATTCAGACGGCCTTGCGCCAACCGTTGATTTTGCCGGACAGTACGACGGCGTTGAATGCGATTGAATTGTTCCGTCAAAGTAGCGCGGATTATGCGTTGGTAGTGGATGAGTTTGGCGCGGTGTTGGGTATGGTGACCATGAAAGATTTGTTGGAAACTATTGCTGGTGAATTCCCCGAGGAATTCGAGCGTGAGGAAGAAGAAGCTGCTCCGGCCAGTCAGGATGAAACGCTGTCTGTGGATGGTGCATTGGAGTATGTGGAATTGGCTTCTCAATTAAATCTGCCTGCTCAAGAAGAAGACGCAGACTTCCATACCGTTGCCGGCTTGATTATGGAAGAATTGCAAAGTATTCCTGATGTGGGCGATTTCATCGATTACCATGGTTGGCGTTTTGAAGTGGTTGAGAAGGACGGACAACGTATTGCCCGTGTGAAAATCAACCGTTTGCCGGAAGAAGAATAAGTAAAGGCTAATATAGTAAAGGCCGTCTGAAAATGTTCAGACGGCCTTTTTATTGATTCAACTTTAGTTGCCGTAATGTCCCGAGCCTAAAATTCGGTGTGAATGTGCGCCGGTTGCATGGTAGGGATTGCTCGGAACTTGATTGCACCAACAGGCTGCAAGCCAGGCAAAAGCGGCAGCTTCGACCCATTGCGGGTCAAGATGGAGCTTGGCTGTGCTGTGCAATTTGGTGTCGGGAGAAAACAGGGTTTCCAAGTCTTGCATCAAAACCGGATTGCGGATGCCGCCGCCGCAGATGTAAAGATTATGAATCGCCGGAGCAGCTTGTTTGGTCGCGTCAAAAATGGTTTGTGCGGTATAAAAGACCAATGTGCGTATCACATCTTCCGGCTTTTCATTACCTTTCAGACGGCCTTGAAGCCAGCTTAGGGAAAACAACTCTCGGCCTGTACTTTTGGGATAAGGGCGGCTGAAATAAGGATGGTCGAGCAGGGAAGCGAGCAGGTCGGGGAGGATTTTGCCTTGTGCGGCTTTTTCCCCGTTTTTGTCGTAAGGCTGCTGCCAGATATGTTGCATCCATGCATCCATCAGCATATTGCCGGGGCCGGTATCGAAGCCGAAAGAAGGGCTGTCGGGCGGGAGGATGCTGATATTGGAAATGCCTCCAATGTTGAGTACGGCTCGGGTTTCATTCGCATCTCGAAACAGCGCTTCGTGAAAGGCTGGGACGAGGGGTGCACCTTGACCGTTGCAGGCAAGGTCGCGGCTGCGAAAGTCGCCGACAGTGAAAATGCCGGTCAGTTCAGCTAACAGGGAGAGGTTAACCAGTTGAATGCTGTAACCGTATTCAGGCGCATGGCGGATGGTTTGTCCGTGGCAGCCGATTGCGGCAATGTCTTTGGCCGACAGGTTTTGTTCTGCCAATAGTTGTTGGACGGTTTGGGTGTATAGGCGGCTGAGTGTTTGCGCCAGGATATTGCTTCTGTGCAATTCATTTTCGCCTATGTCTTGTAGTGCCAACAATTCTTGGCGCAGGCCGTCTGAATAGGGTAGAAAGCTGTGGGCAACGGCTCGTTGCCATTGCTTGCCCTGCATTTGAATCAGTACGGCATCGGCACCGTCCATGCTGGTTCCGGACATGATGCCGATATAGTATTGGGGTTGCATTTCGGTTACAGAAAGAGAAGGTAAAGCGACATTTTAACGCCTTTTGACGTTTTTACGGGAATTTCGGCATTTAATGTAAATAGTTGGTGCAAGAAAGATTACAAAGAGGTTAAAATAACGTGACTCAACATGTTTTCCAAAAGGAAACTTTCCATGGCTCAAACTCAGTCGAGTGCGAACTTGAAGCTGATTAATACGGTTTTTGCCGCTATGCTTGTGAGCATGGTCGGCTATTTTATTTATTGGGGCCTGGGTTATACCCACTACAACCACTCCGGCCTGTTTATCCTTGCTACCTTTTTCGGCGTCTTTATGGCGTTTAATGTGGGTGGTAACGATATTGCTAACTCTTTCGGTACAAGTGTCGGCTCCGGCACATTGACTATTCCGCAAGCTTTGCTGATTGCGGCAGTATTTGAAGTCAGCGGCGCAGTGATTGCCGGCGGCGAGGTAACAGATACCATCCGTAAGGGTATTGTCGATTTGAATGGCATGCATCTGGATCCGATGCAGTTTGTTTTTATTATGATGTCTGCGCTTTTGGCTGCGGCATTGTGGCTGCTTTTTGCATCGCGCAAAGGTCTGCCGGTTTCTACGACACACGCCATTATCGGCGGTATCGTCGGTAGTGCCTTGTGTATGGCGGCATTGAACGGTGTGGATTCCATTGCGCTGATTCAATGGGACAAGTTGGGCGAAATTGCCTTGTCTTGGATTTTGTCTCCGGTATTAGGTGGCATCGTTTCCTATCTATTGTTTTCACGAATTAAGAAAAACGTTTTGGACTACAACTCTTGGGCCGATAATACGCTCAAAGGCATCAAGTTGGAGAAGAAAGCCTATAAAGAAGAGCACCGCCTGTTTTTTGATGCCTTGAGTGAATCTGAAAAAGTCGAATACGCCACCAAAATGGCGCACGATGCCCAAATTTATGATGAGCCGGACTTTGATCCTGAAGAATTGCAGTCTGAGTATTATCGCGGTCTGCACCGCTTTGACAGCCGTAAGGGCGAAGTAGATTCTTACAAAGCACTGCATTCCTGGGTGCCGTTTATTGCTTCTGTCGGCGGCATGATGATTGCGGCCATGTTGATTTTTAAAGGTCTGAAAAATCTGCATTTGGGCATGAGCAACGTCAACAGCTTCCTGACCATTTTCATGATCGGCGCAGCTATTTGGATGGGTACGTTTGTATTCGCCAAAAGTTTGAAACGCAAAGATTTGGATAAATCGACTTTCCAAATGTTCTCATGGATGCAGGTATTTACTGCTTGCGGTTTCGCATTCAGCCATGGTGCAAACGATATTGCCAATGCGATTGGTCCGTTTGCCGCGATTATGGATGTGCTGCGTACCAACAGCATTACTTCTCAAAACGCCGTGCCGCCAATTGCCATGTTGACTTTCGGTATCGCTTTGATCGTCGGCTTATGGTTTGTCGGTAAAGAAGTGATTAAAACCGTAGGCACCAGCTTAGCAGAAATGCACCCCGCGTCAGGCTTCTCAGCAGAGCTTTCTGCCGCCGCCGTCGTGATGGCCGCATCATTTATGGGCTTGCCTGTTTCCAGTACCCATATCTTGGTAGGTGCAGTTTTGGGTATCGGCTTGGTTAACCGCAATGCTAACTGGAAATTGATGAAACCGATCGGCCTTGCTTGGGTAATTACCTTGCCTGCCGCTGCCGTTTTGTCTGTTGTCAGCTATTTGGTTTTGCAAGCCGTGTTTTAAATGACTATTTGATTTCAAAAGGCCGTCTGAAAGATATTTCAGACGGCCTTTTCTTATGTTCATTAAGAGTAGATTTTAGTTTGTTATGAACAAGCAAAGCTATTTTTAATCAGCCCACTATAAGGTTAAGACAGTAAAAAAGCCCCCAATTCATCGACGCTAAAGATGTCGTATTGAATTGGGGTCTTTATTTATTTAGTGCAAGCCTTATCAGGCCGTCTGAACATTATTCGGCAGCTTCGTTGGTCTCAGCTTGTACAGGAGCCGCTTCTGCTTCTGCAGTAGCCTTAGCAGCTTGGCGTTCGGCTTGTGCAGCCAATGCCTGTTGAACGGCTGGGTGCTGTTGGGCGATGGTTTGTTCTTCTGCGCTGACTTCGCCTTTGAAGCGGTTGTTCAAGTCAAAACGTTTGCCGCCGCGAGCCAGGGCTTTCAGATAGCGCGGACGGCGGCAGTGGTTGGCCAGTACGCGTGCAATCAGTGCAGGGTCGTATTGGGGCAGGGCGGCAACCAAGTCTTGGTCGATACCGACAGCCAACGGTTTGAATCGTTTGAAAACATCATATTTGCCGTAAATGTGGTCGGCAATCATGTCTGTCTGTTTTTTCTTGCTCATGGTTTGGACGGCAGATTTCAGCGCAGCGCCCAAAGCGGTTTCTTGTGCCATTGCGGTTGTATTCCTCTAATATAAATCCGTATTTTCGTCATACGGCAATAAGGTGCTATTGTAGTATAAAGACTGTGATTTGGCTAAATTTTTCTGAGAATATTCAGAAATAAACGGTTATTTTTCCAATTTGGCAATGTCCGGTGTATTAACCTGAACATCGGCATTTTGCGCACGATGGCGTAAGGCGTGGTCAATCAATACCAATGCCAGCATGGCTTCTGCAATCGGAGCAGCGCGTAAACCGACGCAGGGGTCGTGGCGGCCGTGTGTGGCAAGTTCGACAGGGTTGCCCTCTATATCAATGCTGTGGCGCGGTGTGGCGATGGAACTGGTCGGTTTGATGGCAATATTCACATGAATGTTTTGTCCGGTGCTGATGCCGCCCAAGATGCCGCCTGAGTGGTTGGACAGGAAGCCTTGAGGCGTGAGCTCGTCGCCATGCTCGCTGCCGCGTTGCGTTACGCTATCAAAACCTGCGCCGATTTCCACGCCTTTGACGGCATTGATGCCCATCATGGCATAGGCAATTTCTGCATCGAGGCGGTCAAAAACCGGTTCGCCCAAGCCGACAGGGACGTTGGTTGCTTCGATATGAAGTTTTGCGCCGACAGAATCCAATGATTTGCGCACGCTGTCCATATAGTTTTCTAAGTCCTCAATTTGGCTTTGGTTTGCTGCAAAAAAAGGATTTTGGGAAATATGTTCGTAGCCTTCAAACTGGATTTCTTTTTCGCCGACTTGGGTAACGTAGGCGGTGATTTCCGTGCCGAATTTTTCTTTCAGCCATTTTTTAGCGACTGCTCCGGCTGCAACACGGGCAGCGGTTTCGCGGGCAGAACTTCTACCGCCGCCGCGATAGTCGCGTGTACCGTATTTGTGCCAGTAGGTGTAATCGGCATGTCCGGGGCGGAAGCTGGTGGCGATATTGCCATAGTCTTTACTGCGTTGGTCGGTATTGCGGATTAGGAGGGCGATGGGTGTGCCGGTGGTTTTGCCTTCGAATACGCCGGAGAGGATTTCGACTTGGTCGGCTTCGCGGCGTTGGGTAACGTGGCGGCTGGTGCCGGGTTTACGACGGTCAAGGTCAAACTGGATATCCGCTTCGCTCAATTCTAGTCCTGGCGGGCAGCCGTCAATGATGCAGCCCAAGCCTGCGCCGTGGCTTTCGCCGAAAGTGGTAACGGTAAAGATTTGTCCGAAGGTATTGCCTGCCATAGGGATACTCTTTTGAAATTGGGGTTGGAAATTTTTTGCTTGTTTGGATAATTCTCAGGCCGTCTGAACAGGGAAACGAGGATCTTTGATTTCGTTGTCACATCTGTTCAGACGGCCTTTTGAGATGACTGCTTAGTTTAATTTACCGTGGCACTGTTTGTATTTCAGGCCGCTGCCGCAAGGGCAAGGATCGTTGCGGTGAACAATCAGGCCGTTTTGTGCAAGCGCTTCAGGGCTGAAGTCTGTGCCGTCAGGGTCGAACGCTTCGGTAACCAAATCGGTTTGCGATTGACCGAGCAATTCTTCCATATCAGGCGCATCGGAGTGGACGGTTTGAACATCGCTGACGCTTTGTGCGGCAGTGTGGTCGTATTCGCTGTTGCGTTCGATTTGAACGGCGGTCAGCAAAGCGGCAATGTTTTGTTTGATGCCGCGCCACAGGTTTTCAAACATAGCGAAAGCTTCGCGTTTGTATTCTTGTTTCGGATTTTTCTGAGCATAGCTGCGCAGATGGATACCTTGGCGCAAGTAGTCCATAGCGGCAAGGTGTTCGCGCCATTGGTTGTCGATAACTTGCAGCATAACATTACGTTCGAAGTCTGACATAGCCTGTTTGCCGACCAATTCGACTTTTTCGGCATACTCGTCTTCGATGCGCTTGATGAGGCGTTCTTTAATGTCTTGGTTGTCCAAAGTGCTGTCTTCTTTCAGCCAGCCTTTAATATCGACATGCAGGCGGAAATCGGCGGCAAGTTGATGCTCCAGTGCCGGAATGTCCCATTGCTCTTCCATGCTGTCAGGCGGGATGTGGTAATCAACCAAGTCACTGATAACGTCGGCGCGGATTTCGCGGGTCAAATCGCTGACGTCTTTGCTGGTCAGGATTTCGTTACGTTGATGGTAAATTACTTTACGTTGGTCATTGGCAACATCATCGTATTCCAAAACCTGTTTACGCATATCGAAGTTGCGGCCTTCGACTTTACGTTGTGCGCCTTCGATTTGACGGGTCAGCAGACCGTGTTCGATGGCAACGCCGCGCTCAGGTGCCAGGCGGTTGAGGATAGCGGCGGCACGGTCGAGTGCGAAGAGGCGCAATAATGGGTCTTCAAACGACAGATAGAAACGGCTGGAGCCGGGGTCACCCTGACGACCGGCACGACCGCGCAACTGGTTGTCGATACGGCGGCTTTCATGGCGTTCTGTACCGATAATGTGCAAACCGCCTGCGGCCACAACTTGGTCGTGTTCAGCTTGCCAACCGCTTTCAAGGGCGGAAATTTGCGCTTGTTTTTGCTGTTCGCTCAGGGTTTCATCGGCGTGGATGGCTTCGATTTGATGTTTGAGGTTGCCACCCAAGACAATATCGGTACCGCGGCCTGCCATGTTGGTGGCAACGGTAATTGCGCCGACTTTACCGGCTTGAGCTACAATCAATGCCTCGCGCTCGTGTTCTTTGGCGTTCAGAACGTTATGCGGCAGACCGGCTTTGTGTAACAAGTCAGAAACCAGTTCGGAGTTTTCGATGCTGGTTGTACCGACCAAAACCGGTTGGCCGTTTTTGTGGCATTCGGCGATGTCTTTGACGACGGCTTCAAATTTTTCTTCGGCTGAGCGGAAGATTTGGTCGTTGAAGTCTTTACGTTGTACAGGACGGTTGGTCGGGATGATGACGGTTTCGAGGTTGTAAATGCTTTGGAACTCGAAGGCTTCGGTGTCGGCCGTACCGGTCATGCCAGACAGTTTGCTGTACAGGCGGAAGTAGTTTTGGAAGGTAATAGATGCAAGCGTTTGGTTTTCGCGTTTGATTTCTACGCCTTCTTTGGCTTCAACGGCTTGGTGCAAGCCTTCGGACCAGCGGCGACCGGCCATCAGACGGCCTGTGAATTCGTCCACAATCACGATTTCGCCGTCTTGGATAACGTAGTGTTGGTCTTTGTGGAACAGGGTGTGCGCGCGCAATGCAGCCATGAGGTGGTGCATCAGGGAAATATTGGCGGCAGAGTAGAGCGAGTCGTTTTCCTGTAATAAGCCCATTTGGGTCAGGATTTGCTCGGCGTGTTCGTGACCGGCTTCGCTCAGAATAACTTGGTGTGCTTTTTCATCCACCCAGTAATCGCCTTCGCCTTCTTCGGTTTCTTGGCGGATAAGGTGGGCCGGAACGGCATCCATCACGCGGTAGAGCTGGATGTTGTCATCTGCCTGGCCGGAAATAATCAGCGGCGTACGCGCTTCGTCGATCAGAATGGAGTCCACTTCGTCGACAACGGCAAAGTTCAATTCGCGCTGAACTTTGTCGTATTGGTCGGTAACCATATTGTCGCGCAGGTAGTCGAAGCCGAATTCGTTGTTGGTACCGTAAGTAATGTCGGCGCCGTAAGCGGTTTGGCGTTCGAAAGGTTGCAAATCGGCTACGATCACGCCGACGCTCAAGCCTAAGAAATTGTACAACGGCTCCATAATGCCTGCGTCACGGGAGGCGAGGTAGTCGTTGACGGTAACGACGTGTACACCTTTTCCTGACAATGCATTCAGGTAAACGGCAAGGGTGGCTACCAGAGTTTTACCTTCACCGGTACGCATTTCGGCGATTTTGCCGTTGTGCAGGACCATACCGCCGATCAGCTGTACATCGAAGTGGCGCATGCCCAATACGCGGCGGGATGCCTCGCGGCAGACGGCAAAGGCTTCAACCAAAATATCATCTAGCGTTTGTCCGTCAGCGAGGCGTTGTTTGAATTCGGCGGTTTTGGCCTGTAAATCTGCGTCGCTCAACGCTTTCATCTGTTCTTCGAGTGCATTGATTTTAGCAACGGATTTACGATATTGTTTCAGCAGGCGGTCGTTGCGGCTGCCGAAGATTTTCTTAGCAATGTTTGTCAGCATGAATAATTCCTGCGCCTTGATATAATAGTGGGCGAAATTGGGATTTTAACACAAGCGCTTGTATAACGCGGTAATGCTGTTTGAAATAAAGGCAGTTTTGCTGTATTTCAATTGTAATTGTTTGGTTAATTTACTGAAAGGCCGTCTGAAACTATGGATTTAGCACAATTAGGGAAGCGCGATCATTTATTGGCGGGCTTGTTGCAACAATCGCAACAATGGCGGAAATTGGATGCAAAAATCAAAACGGTTTTGCCGGCCAACCTGCATCCGCATTTTCAGACGGCCTGCGTAGAAGACGGAAGATTGGTCTTGCTTGCCGCCAATAATATGGCTGCTTCGCGTTTGAAAATGATCCTGCCTGCCATGTTGCCCAAGTTGCAAACATTGCATACAGGCGTCAGGGAAGTGGTGGTCAGGGTAGTTCCCAAGCCTCCGGCTCAGCCGAAAACCAATAGTTTGAGATTGAGCGAGGCAGCTTTAGACAGCTTCGATGAGGCGGCAGCCAAATTGGAAGGCAAACATCCCGAATTGGCGGCGGCATTGGCAGAATTGGTGCGCAAGCACAGCCGCTAAAATCATGCCGAATGAGATTATGGTTAATAAATGTTAAAATTTATTTCATTTGACTGATAGCATCTAATACTAAAGAAATACGACCTAAACAGTAACTGTTTTCTTTTAGGTAAACTGATGTAAACTTGGCCTGAAATTTTGATTTCGTGTGAAGTTTGTAGCAAAATAACGCCTGAATTTCTTATCACTCTGCGTGAATAAGTTTAAGTTTGACATTTGTCTTTGTTAATATATTCGCGCGGGTTCTATTAATAGAACTTAACAAGACTCTCATCATTAGGAGATACATCAATGAAAGCTTATCTGGCTCTGATTTCCGCTGCCGTTATCGGCTTAGCTGCATGCTCTCAAGAAGCTGCAAAACCTGCTGAAGCACCTGCTGCTTCCGCTGCTTCTGAAGCTGCTCCTGCAGAAACTACTGCACCTGCCGATGCCGCTCCTGCCTCTGAAGCTGCTCCAGCCGATGCTGCCGCCGCTCCTGCTGCCGGCAACTGCGCAACTACTGTTGAAGCCAACGACGCTATGCAGTTTAACACTAAAGAAATCCAAGTGAGCAAAGCTTGTAAAGAATTCACCATCACTTTGAAACACACTGGTACCCAACCTAAAGAAAGCATGGGTCACAACATCGTCATCGGTAAAGCCGAAGACATGGACGGTATTTTCAAAGACGGTGCCGGTGCTGCTGCAACTGACTACGTTAAACCTGACGACGCACGCGTTGTTGCCCACACCAAACTGGTTGGCGGCGGCGAAGAAGCTTCCCTGACTCTGGATCCTGCTAAATTGGCCGGCGGCGAATACAAATTCGCTTGTACCTTCCCAGGTCACGGCGCTTTGATGAACGGTAAAGTTACTTTGGTTGACTAATCCGCCTCAAGCTCGAAAACAGACAGCCTGCCTTGCGCAGGCTGTTTTGTTATAATCTGGAAACATTAATTTAAGAATAAAACTTCAAAACCATGAATCCGTTTGAAACCAAAAGCGTTACTTTTGCCGAACCCATTGAAATGCTGTACGCCTGTCATGGCAAAGTGCGCCGTTTCTGCAGCCAGGTTGCCATGTTGTCGAACTATATTGCCGAAAACGGCTGCAATCAAATCGTTTTGCAAACCATCCGCCAAATTGCCCAATATTTTAATGTTGCCGCGCCGTTGCACCATGAAGACGAAGAAGAAAATTTCTTCCCGCTTCTATTGCAATATGCGCCGCAAGCTCAAGAAAGCGTTGACGAGCTTTTGCGCCAACATATCAGCCTGCACAACAACTGGGCGGCGGTATCTGCCGAATTCGCCAAACTCGAAGCAGACAACGCCTATATCCCCGATGCGGAAACGTTCAAACGCTTTGTCGCAGGATATGATGTTCATCTGGCGATTGAAGAGCCGCTATTTGATATGGGCAAAACCTTTATCCCCAAAGAAAAACTGACCGAAATCGGCGAAATTATGGCTGCACGCCGCCGCAAATAAGGTCGTCTGAAACAATCGTCTCAAGGAATACACTATGCTGACCCCAAAAAGTTGCGATTTGTTCAATATCCCTTTTTTCCAGTTTTCCCAGCTTAAAAAATACCAGCCTGAAAGCATTCCGCAAATCAAGGCAGACTATAAAGAAAACTGGCAGGTATGGCAGCAGCTAATCCAGCAGGTTGCCGCCGAATTGGGTGCACCGTTTGCGCCGCCGCATATCGAACGCTGGTGTAACGGCTGGCAGGTCCGCGCCCATTTTTTTGCCTATTTCAAATACGAACAATATAAAAATTCCGCAGCGATTTTATCGATTTTGCTGAATCGCCGCCGTTTGAGCGTCAGCTTGGACTGGCATTGCTATAAAGCCGATGTTTCTCCCATTGCGCTGCCTGATTACAACCGCTGGCTGGATAATTTTGATACTGAAAAATACGCTTCCTTCGATATGTGGCACGGTGCGGAAAGCGAATATGACGATTATCGTACCGTTGCCCAACAAAGCGACGGCGATAGAAAGCTTCGAGACGATAAAGATTTCTTCTGTATCGGCAAACACATCGAACGCGATGATTTGGGCAAGCAGGATGTCGCGAAATGGATAGTGGAAACAGTGGAAGACTTACTGCCGCTGTATGAAGCTTGTCATGGAAAATAAATCAGGATGCAGAAAGGGAAACTGCCCATTCAGTATCTTCAAATAAACTCAAGGCCGTCTGAAAATCATATTCAGAACGTTTCAGACGGCCTGTTTCTCAAAGTGAGCAAATATGACCGAAACCCAATCCCTAGAGCTTGCCAAAGAGCTGATTTCCCGCCCGTCCGTTACGCCGGATGACCAAAACTGCCAACAACTGCTGGCCGAACGCCTGCAAAAAATCGGTTTTGCCGTAGAAGAGCTTCATTTCGGCGACACCAAAAACATTTGGTTGCGCCGCGGTACTCAGGCTCCGGTGTTCTGCTTTGCCGGACATACCGACGTTGTGCCGACAGGTCCTGTTGAAAAATGGGATTCGCCTCCGTTTGAACCGACCGAGCGTGAAGACCGTCTGTATGGCCGCGGCGCGGCGGACATGAAAACCAGCATTGCCTGCTTCGTTACCGCCTGTGAGCGTTTCGTTGCCGAATATCCCGATCATCAAGGCAGTATCGCGCTCCTGATTACTTCAGACGAAGAGGGCGATGCGCTGGATGGCACAACCAAAGTTGTCGATGTATTGAAAGCGCGTGGCGAATTGATTGATTACTGTATCGTCGGCGAACCGACTGCCGTGGATAAATTGGGCGATATGTTGAAAAACGGCCGACGCGGCTCGTTGTCGGGCAATCTGACCATCAAAGGCAAGCAAGGCCATATTGCCTATCCGCATTTGGCAATCAATCCCGTGCATACTTTTGCCCCGGCCTTGCTGGAGCTGACGCAGGAAGTCTGGGACGAGGGCAACGAATACTTCCCGCCGACCAGTTTCCAAATTTCCAATATTAACGGCGGCACAGGCGCGACCAATGTGATTCCGGGCGAGCTAAACGTCAAATTCAATTTCCGTTTCTCTACCGAGTCTACTGAAGAAGGGCTGAAACAACGCGTTCATACCATTTTGGATAAACACGGCGTGCAATACGATTTGCAGTGGTCTTGCTCAGGCCAACCTTTCCTGACACAGGCAGGAAAACTGACCGATGTGGCACGCGAAGCCATTGCCGAGATTTGTGGCGTTGAGGCTGAATTGTCCACCACCGGCGGCACTTCGGACGGACGCTTCATCAAAGCCATTGCGAAAGAGCTCATCGAATTAGGCCCGTCCAATGCGACCATCCACCAAATCAACGAAAACGTACGTTTGGAAGATATTCCGAAGCTGTCGGCAGTGTATGAGGGTATGTTGACGCGATTGTTGGCTGAAAAGGCCGTCTGAAAACGACAGAAAGGGTATTGCCCCATCAAAACTGGCATACATTGTGGCAATGCTTTGACTGTCATTAATCGATTTCTTCACTAAAGGTTTCCTATGCAGAAATTTATCTCAGCCCTTGTTGTATTCGGATTGTCATTATCCTTGACAGGTTGTCTTGAATCCGAGCCAAAGCCTCAAGCAGTTTCAATCAATCAAGGAAAAATTTTAGAAAAAAATGTACTGGTGGGATTGTGGCATATTGACGAGTTACCCATGGATGCGCCCCAAAACGCATATTATCTCAGTCGGGTAGAAACAACCGGCTCTGACAATCACATTTATGGAAAGCACATTGAGTTTGATAAAGACGGCAGGTTTAGCAGCAGTTATTCAGCAGAATGCGGTAATGATTGTTTTCCACATTCAGAAGGTCTTTATCGATTTGTAAGTGATGATGAAGTGATTTTGCAAGCGACCAAGGTTGAGCAAAGAGGCTATTGTGGAGAAAGCGGGGAGTTTAACAAGAGCGGCGAGTGGGTCTTGGGAAAATTTAAGATAGAAAAAGACAAAGAATTTGTTGTTTTAAAGAAAATTCTATAATTCCCATTTTGGGATTTTATAAAATTTTTGGACGAGTTTCATTGATAGGGTAGGCGGAAACTTCCAGCCAACCTACATATAAGTTTTAAAGCCGCCGTACCGGATGGTGGAATTTATGATCCGTCGGGTAATAGTTTGGGGGTTTGTTGATTATCGGGAGTAAATGCAGATGATTACTCTGCCTTCTTTAGATGCGCTTCCAGCAAAGTGGAATGAAATCCGAGAGCAGTTGGAAACTGACTTTCCCGTTACTCTCGAAGCCTTGCTGCACGAGCGTCTTACGGAACACGAAGCCAAGCAGTTCGAGCAGGATTTTATCGACCGTATCGGCTGCACGCCCGAAGAATATGTCCGTATCCGCCGAGCCATCCGTCTGTTGGAAGCGCGTTATCCTGATAGTCCGAACGAACTGACTGCGGCCGCGGTTGCCACGCCGTTGGGCGAGATGTTGGCGGTGTTCGGCAGCAAGGGTTTGTGTCTGCTGGAATTTGTCGGGCAGAAACATATGGAACAGGAAATCATGGCTGTCCAAAAAGCTTTGCGCGGGCAGTTCATTTTCCAAGAAAATGAGCAAACGCAACTTTTGCGCCAAGAATTAGATTTATACTTCCAAGGCCGTCTGAAAGTTTTTGCGACGCCTTTGGAAACGATAGGCACGGCCTTTCAGCAGCAGGTATGGAATGCGCTGCTGACTATTCCTTACGGCGAAACGCGCAGCTACAAGGAGCAGGCGCAACAGTTGGGTAATCCTAAGGCTATTCGCGCCGTTGCCGCTGCAAACGGGCAGAATAAGGTGTCTATCTTGATTCCCTGCCACCGCGTTATCGGTAGCGATGGTAAGCTGACCGGCTATGCAGGCGGTTTGAACCGCAAACAATCGTTGCTTGCCTTGGAGCGAGGTGAGGTTCAGACGGCCTTGTTTTGAGAGGATCTGCATTAGGGGCAGGCTTCGCACGCTGAAAAATTGAGTAGCAGAAGGTCGGGGAAGCCCGGAAAAATCTGCATGGAGAAAAATGTTGGGCAATGCCCACGCTAGAAAAAGAGAAATAAGACATGAGCCTGAAAAACCGCCATTTTTTAAAACTTTTGGATTTCACGCCCGAAGAAATTACTGTCTATCTCGACCTTGCCGCCGAATTGAAGGCCGCTAAAAAAGCAGGGCGCGAGGTGCAGCGGATGCAGGGAAAAAACATTGCCCTGATTTTCGAGAAAACATCAACCCGCACCCGTTGCGCGTTTGAAGTGGCTGCGCGTGATCAAGGGGCAGGGGTAACTTATCTGGAGCCGTCTGCCAGCCAAATTGGGCATAAGGAAAGTATTAAGGATACGGCGCGGGTTTTGGGGCGGATGTTTGACGGTATCGAATATCGCGGTTTTGGACAGGATGTAGTGGAAGAGCTGGCCAAGTATGCGGGCGTGCCTGTGTTCAATGGTTTGACCAACGAGTTTCACCCGACTCAAATGCTCGCCGATGCGCTGACGATGCGCGAGCATAGTGATAAGCCTTTGAACCAAATTGCGTTTGCCTATGTCGGTGATGCGCGTTACAACATGGCCAATTCGTTGCTGGTGTTGGCTGCGAAACTGGGCATGGACGTGCGTATCGGTGCACCGAAAAGTTTGTGGCCGTCTGAAAACATTATCGAGACGGTGCAGGCTGTTGCCAAAGAGACCGGTGGACGGATTCTGTTGACGGAGAATGTGCAGGAAGCCGTAAAAGGCGTGGATTTTATCCATACCGATGTGTGGGTCAGTATGGGCGAGCCTAAAGAGGCTTGGCAGGAACGTATTGATTTGCTGAAAGGTTACCGCGTTACCCCCGAATTGATGGCGGCGGCGGAAAATCCGCAAGTCAAGTTTATGCATTGCCTGCCTGCTTTCCATAATCGCAAAACCAAAGTCGGCGAATGGATTTATGAGACATTCGGCCTGAATGGTGTGGAAGTAACGGAAGAAGTCTTTGAAAGCGAAGCCAGCATTGTGTTTGATCAGGCAGAAAACCGGATGCACACGATTAAAGCGGTGATGGTAGCGGCATTGGGCGGTTGAGTTTTGCGCTCAACGCTGCTTACTGCTTCATTTAATAGAGATTAAATAAAGGCCAAGACCTTTGCAAAATTCCCCAAAATCCCCTAAA
>NZ_KV831663.1:0-911 GCF_001837185.1 Neisseria sp. HMSC064D07
CACCACCAACAGCTGTATCAAAGAGTAGCCCCTCTGCACAGTTGCCCCATCCCGTTTTCCGTCAAATGCATTTGAGTACATATCTTTATTCCCTTTATCTTTTATATCCCTATCCAACAAGAGGCACCTTATCCGTTCATCCCTTTACCCAATGTAAAGCCCCCACTGGTCCAAGTTTTATTCCCGGCCCCATACAAAGCCGCCCGTCAGCCGGAACTGGCAAGCAGTTCGGCCTCGGGGCGGCGTATACGGCACAAACCTCCGTCAGACTTATTTTTTCACGGCAGGCTGGGCAGCCTTAGGCGCGGCAGAAGAAACCGTCGCCTCCGCCTTCAACTTGTTCAGCACCGCATCACCGATGCCCTTCACGTTTTTCAGCTCCTCCACCGATTTGAACGCACCGTTCTTCTGACGGTATTCCACAATCGCTTTCGCCTTAGCCGGGCCGATACCCGGCAATGCCTCCAGTTCCGCAGAAGAGGCCGTATTGACGTTCACGGCAGCCAAAGAGAACGCCGCACAGACGGCGGCAAATGTACCAAATAAAAATTTCTTCATCAGGGTTTTCCCATAATATGTTTGATTGAATCAGTCAGACTGTTTACAGAATGGGTTATCCTAATCTGTAAACACTGTCACATATAAGAATAGGGCAACAGCCCATTCCATATAAATGCTTACAACATATTAACGCAAATATCGTTTGATTTCAAATATTTCAAACGGTTAACCATAACTTTCGATATTTTTGTTCAAGAATAACAACAGGGTAAATATTTCCGATTCCAATACCAAGATGCACGAATGCTCCATAAACACCGGCACATCACTATCCCAATGCTTGATCCCAACACCTGTTATCCCAATTCTGCCGCTAAACCGACAGGCATGTAAAAAGCCCCCGACATCAG
>NZ_KV831664.1:0-504 GCF_001837185.1 Neisseria sp. HMSC064D07
GCAAATACTTGTTCTGCCAACAAGGTAACCGCATCACTTTCAACGCCGCTTTGCGGTACATAGGCGTAGTATCGGCCGTTTTCTGCCTTACCCAAAAGTAATTCGGTATTATTGTTTTCGTAATAGCCTTCCAATACTAAATCGGATTCTTGATTAATGTCGGTGCCTTCAAATGCAACGTGAAGGTCGTTACCAATACGTTTGGTATCGATAGTTTCTGGGGCGTATTGGGTATTGTCGTCAACCAATTCGTAGTTCACATTCGGTTGCGCTTTGATAATGACTTTTTTATTCGTTGCGTTCAGTTTGACGGTCTCAACGGTTTCGTTGCCACTATTGATTTTTACGCTGATATTCTTTGACATGGATTTTCCCTTTTAAATTTGTTTAGTTGGCCGCGCAGGCTGTTTCGTTAATGCGTGAAATTGTGTGGGCTTGATGCTTGAGTTTCTTTAACGCTTCTTGTGCTGTTGCTGCATCAACCTCTTTGATTTGAGGCACTGA
>NZ_KV831665.1:0-5045 GCF_001837185.1 Neisseria sp. HMSC064D07
GTCGAAGGAAGGGCTTTTTTGCAAAGGTCTCAATGTGTGAATAGTGGGTTAAGTTTAAATCAGGACAAGGCGGAGCAATGCGGTACTGGTTTAAACTTAACCCACTATGTTTATGACTTGGGCAAGATTTTGTCGGGCTGAGACGATTTTGCAAAAGTCTCAGCCCCGATTTATCTTACATTAACTTTTCTTCCGGCGACGTTCGCCAGGCAGCAGCATATCTGCCCATTTGATGATGTTGGCGACTTCTGCCGGATTGAGTTCGTAGAACTGGCCGCGTTTGAGGCGGTTTGGCAGGCCGATAGGGCCGAAGCCTACGCGGACGAGGCGGCTGACGGTCAGGCCTTGGCTTTCAAAAATGCGGCGTACTTCTCGGTTGCGGCCTTCTTTGATGACGACGTTGTACCATTTGTTTGCGCCTTCGCCGCCTTGTTCGTAGATGCGTTCTACTTTAGCCAAACCGTCTTCGAGCATGACGCCTTCTTCGGTCAGGACGCGCATTTGTTCGGTGGTCAACTCGCCCAATACGCGCACGGCGTATTCGCGTTCGACTTCAAAGCTGGGGTGGGCAAAGCGTTGAACGAGTTCGCCTGAAGTGGTTAGGATCAAAAGGCCGCTGGTATTGATGTCCAAACGGCCGATGGCCACCCAGCGGCTGCTGGCTGCTTGCGGCAGGCGGTCGAAAATGCTGATGCGGCCTTGCGGGTCGTCGCGGGAAACGATTTCACCTTCTTGTTTGTAGTAGAGGATGATGCGCGGCAGGCGGTCTGCCCATTTGAGTTTGATGATGCTGCCTTTGACGGTAACGTGGTCGTCGGGCGTAACTTTTTCACCCAGTTGCGCTACACGGCCGTTGACCGTTACCCAGCCGTTGCTGATCCATTCTTCCATTTCGCGACGTGAGCCGACACCGGAAGCGGCCAGGACTTTTTGCAGGCGCTCGGGTTCAAAGCGTGAAAGGTCGCTGCGGCGTTCTTTCAAATCGCGGGCGTGCTCCATGATTTTTTGGTTGGGATTGCGGACCACCAGTTTTTTGGCTTTGGCGGCTCGTTGTTTTGGGGCGGTATTTTGAGCTTTGGGGCCGTCTGAAACTTTTTGGCCGTAAGTTTTGCCTGATGTTTTTCGCTCGTCGTCGGGACGTTTTTTATTGGCAAAGGATTTGGCCGGTTTGGAAGGTTTTTTGGCGGTAGATGATACGCCGTCGCGCCATTGGCGTTTGCTGGAAGGCTGTTTGGACATGATTTTTCCTAACTCGCTTGAAAAAGCGGTTCTTCTGCGGCATTTGCGGCAGGGGTTGGATTGGGGGAAAAGGCCGTCTGAAAATCAGATTCAGACGGCCTGCCGATGAAAGGCTGTATTGTAACTCAACCAGTAAATTTTTGTTTGAAAATCCGAAAATTATGGCGAAAGGCGTTCGCGTATCCAGTTGCCGTCAACCAGGCGGTATTGGATGCGGTCGTGCAGGCGGCTGGGGCGGCCTTGCCAGAATTCGATGCGGTCGGGGATGACGAGGTATCCGCCCCAATGCGGCGGGCGGGGGACATGTAAGGGATGTTTGACGCCGACGGCTGCGGCTTTGGCCACCAAGACGGCTTTGCTGGAAATCACTTCGCTTTGATCGCTTGCCCATGCGCCGATACGGCTGGTGTAGGGGCGGCTTTCAAAATATTCGTCCGAAGCGGCGGCGTCGAGTTTTTCAATGCGTCCTTCAACACGCACTTGGCGTTCGAGTTCCGGCCAGAAAAAAGTCATGGCGGCAAAGGGGTGTGCCGTATAGGAGCGGCCTTTGCGGCTGTGGTAATTGGTAAAGAAAACAAAGCCTTTGGGGTTGACTTCTTTCAGTAGTACCATACGGCTGTTAGGCCTGCCGTCTTCGCCTACGGCGGCAACGTTGACCGCGGTCGGCTCGTTGACTTCGGCGTGAATCGCTTCGTTCAGCCATTGCTCGAATTGGACAATCGGGTCGGCGTAGCATTCGGCTTCCGACAGCTCGCGTTTGCTGTAATCTTCGCGGATATTGTGCAGATCCATGATTTTTCTCCTTAGGTCTGACTGAATCATACTCCGTTTTTTCAGACGGCCTCAAGGGCATTTGTGTATAATCGTAGCCCTTTCCAATATAGAACAATACGGAGTCCCGTCATGCAAACCGAAGTCGAACTGAAAATCTTAAATCCGAAAATGGCCGATTCCCTGCCTGCTTATGCGACGCCTGGTTCTGCCGGTTTGGATTTGCGTGCCTGCCTGGATGAAGCCGTTGTGTTACAGCCGGGCGATGTATATCTCGTTCCGACCGGTTTGGCGGTGCATTTGGCCAACCCTGCGTATGCAGCCGTTTTGTTGCCGCGTTCCGGCTTGGGTCATAAGCACGGTATTGTTTTGGGCAATTTGGTCGGTTTGATTGACTCGGATTATCAAGGCGAATTGAAGGTTTCTCTGTGGAACCGTGGTAAAGAAGCGTTTACCATCGAGCCGATGGAGCGCATCGCGCAAATGGTGATTGTGCCGGTTGTCCAAGCCGCGTTTAAGGTTGTGGACGAGTTTGCCGCCAGCGAGCGCGGTGAAGGCGGATTCGGCAGCACCGGCAAAGCCTGATGATTTGAAAGGCCGTCTGGAACAGGATAAATTGAAATATTCGATTTCGGTTTGCCGCTGTTCAGACGGCCTTTTTGTTGTGCCAACCTTTGCATAATTACACACAAGATTGCATTTTTATATCTTGCCTGCATGACCGGTGCACCCAATAATACAGGCCGTCTGAAACCTTTACGGAGCGTTGTTATGTCCCGCCCCTCACTTTTTCTGCCTTTATTTTTGATTATCTTTGGTGCGATTTGGTTTTTACGCGCTACGGATATTTTGCCTGCGACATCGACCATGATTGCCGGCGCATTAATTATTTTGGGCCTTGCCGTGTTGATTATGGACGGTATCAATAAACAGTCCATCGTTTCCGGCCCGATGTTGGTTTATATCGGCACAGCCATTTATCTGCACATGAGCTACTGGATTTACCTCTCGCCGCTGCTGGCCATCGGCATGGTCGTGTTGGGTTGCCTGCTGTTGCTCTCGCGCAGCGATATGATTCCTGAGAAACACACAAAATAGAAAGATGAGAGATTTGGGTTTTGCCCTATAAAGGCCATCTGAACAATGGTATAATCCGCCGTTTCAGACGGCCTTTTTTATTGTGGTTTAAATTTGAAATTTACCCTCACGGCCGCACCGTTTTCTTACATTTTGCAAAGTTTCCGCCATGACCCAAGATAAAATCCTTATTCTCGACTTCGGCTCGCAAGTTACCCAGCTGATCGCCCGCCGCGTGCGCGAAGCCCACGTTTACTGCGAACTGCATTCTTTCGACATGCCTTTGGAAGAAATCAAAGCTTTCAACCCGAAAGGCATTATCCTCTCCGGCGGTCCTAATTCCGTTTACGAATCCGATTATCAAGCCGATACCGGTATTTTTGATTTGGGCATTCCGGTTTTGGGCATCTGCTACGGCATGCAATTTATGGCGCACCACTTGGGTGGCGAAGTTAGCCCGGGCAACCAACGCGAATTCGGTTATGCGCAAGTGAAAACCATCGACAGCGAGCTGACACGCGGCATTCAAGACGATGCGCCTAATACGCTCGACGTCTGGATGAGCCATGGCGATAAAGTTTCCAAACTGCCTACCGGCTTCTCTGTTATTGGCGACACCCCGTCTTGCCCGATTGCCATGATGGAAAACGCTGAGAAACAATTCTACGGCATCCAATTCCACCCTGAAGTGACCCACACCAAACAAGGCCGCGCGTTGTTAAACCGCTTTGTCTTGGATATTTGCGGCGCACAACCAAGCTGGACCATGCCGAACTACATCGAAGAAGCCGTCGCCAAAATCCGCGAACAAGTCGGCAGCGACGAAGTGATTTTAGGTTTGTCCGGCGGCGTGGACTCTTCCGTAGCGGCCGCGCTGATTCACCGCGCCATCGGCGACCAACTGACCTGCGTGTTTGTTGACCACGGTCTGTTGCGTCTGAACGAAGGCAAAATGGTGATGGATATGTTTGCCCGCAACTTGGGCGTACGCGTGATTCACGTTGATGCCGAAGAGCAGTTTTTGGCGAAACTTGCCGGCGTGACCGATCCGGAGAAAAAACGCAAAATCATCGGTGCGGAATTTATCGAAGTCTTTGACGCTGAGGAGAAAAAACTCACCAACGCCAAATGGTTGGCGCAAGGTACGATTTACCCTGACGTAATCGAATCCGCAGGAGCAAAAACCAAAAAAGCCCATGCCATCAAATCCCACCACAACGTCGGCGGCCTGCCTGAAAACATGAAGCTCAAATTGCTTGAACCATTGCGCGACTTGTTCAAAGACGAAGTGCGAGAATTGGGCGTTGCTTTGGGTCTGCCGCGTGAAATGGTGTACCGTCATCCGTTCCCGGGCCCGGGTTTGGGCGTGCGTATCTTGGGCGAAGTGAAAAAAGAATACGCCGACTTGCTCCGTCAGGCAGACGATATTTTCATTCAAGAATTGCGCAATACTACCGATGAAAACGGCACATCTTGGTACGACCTGACCAGCCAAGCCTTTGCCGTATTCCTGCCTGTGAAATCCGTCGGCGTGATGGGTGACGGCCGCACTTACGATTACGTCGTAGCCTTGCGCGCTGTGATTACCAGCGACTTTATGACTGCGCACTGGGCTGAGTTGCCTTACTCGCTGCTTGGCCGCGTGTCCAACCGCATCATCAACGAAGTCAAAGGCATCAACCGCGTGGTTTATGATGTCAGCGGCAAACCGCCTGCCACGATTGAGTGGGAATAATCCCTAAATAATAAAGGCCGTCTGAACTGATATTGTTCAGACGGCCTTTATTTGCACTGATGAGCTTGGTTAACGCATACAATCAAAATCAATCAGCAAGCTTTATGTTAGTGGTTTAAGCTAACTCAGCAAATACCTTATATCGGGAAGCCTATCCACAAGTGCCACCTAAAGTGGACTATTCGCTGACTGAGACCTTTGCAAAAAAGCCCTTCCTTCGACA
>NZ_KV831666.1:0-4087 GCF_001837185.1 Neisseria sp. HMSC064D07
GGGATTTTGGGGAATTTTGCAAAGGTCTCAGGCTTGCCGAATGTAAAAAACCTGCTTGGACTCAAGCAGGTTTTGTATTTGGTCGGAATGAGAGGATTCGAACCTCCGACCCCTTCGTCCCGAACGAAGTGCGCTACCGGGCTGCGCTACATTCCGAATGTGGGAAATTATAGGATAGGAGAAGCCGGTTTGTACAGGGGTCGATAAATAATTAATAATTGGCTGCCGATGGGTTTGTTTTAGTCCGTCTGGAGCGATGTGTTTCAGACGGCCTGTGTTTTTGTTTGCCGCTTCTGCTGAAGCATTTGTCCTAATGGCATTATAATGTGGGCAATTGTTTTTTAGATTGTCTGCTATGTTTTATCTTTATCAGTCCGACCGTTTGGAAGCGCTTGCCGAAATGTGCGCGCATATTCATCAGGCCTTGCCTTTGGATGCTGTATTGGCACAGGAAGAAGTGGTGGTGCAGAGCCAGGGGATGCGGCGTTATCTGAATGTGTTTTTTGCGCGCAAACTCGGCGTGGCGGCGAATTTGAAGTTCAGCCTGCCGGCCGGTTTGGCATGGCAGCTGATGCGTAAATTGGTTCCCGATGTGCCGCCGCTCAGTCCGTTTTCGCCTGAAGTTATGCGCTGGCGTTTGCTGGATTTGTTCCGCAGCGAAGCGTTTCAGACGGCCCCGGAGTACGAAAACGTGCGCCTGAAGCTGGAAAGTTATTTACACAGTTCGGCCTCGGCAGATTATCAGCTTGCCGGACAAATGGCGGATATTTTCGACCAATATTTGGTGTACCGCCCGGATTGGATTGATGCGTGGCAGGCCGGGAAGCTGCTGGGCTTGGGCGATGATGAGGATTGGCAGGCGCGGCTGTGGCGTTATTTGGACGATGGCAGCCAATCTGCGCCGCACCGCGTGGCCTTGTGGGAAAAGCTGTTGGCGCAGTTGGATAAATCGGTCTTGCCGCAAAGATTGTTCGTATTCGGCATTTCGACAATGGCGCCGATGTATCTACAACTGCTGCACCAAATTTCCAAGCATTGCGATGTGTTTGTGTTTGCACTCAATCCGAGCAGCCAATATTGGGGCGAGGTCATCGACGAGGCACAGATTTTGAAAAGGGGCGATGAGGCGGATTTGTCGCAGGCAGGGCATCCGCTGTTGGCTTCTTTGGGTAAGCAGGGGCGCGATTTCTTTGATTTTCTGTCGGAAGTGGAAACCGAGCAGGATATTCAGGTTTATGAAGAGGGAAAAGACGATACCTTGTTGCATTGCCTGCAAAACGATATCCAAAACTTAATCATGCCGTCTGAACGCTTGTATCAACAGGAAGAAGGCGAAGCAGGCGCGCAGTCGGCTTTGGTTCATGTTCACGATGCGGACGGCAATCCAGTGTGCGTCGAGCCGGACAAACTGTTGAATGACGGCTCGGTCAAAATTGTTGCGGCACACAGCCCTTTGCGCGAACTGCAGATTTTGAAAGAAGAGCTGTCGCTGGTGTTGCAAAAAAATCCCGACTGGCAGCCGCACGATATTGCCGTGTTGACGCCGAACATCGAGCCGTACAGCCCGTTTATCGAAGCCGTTTTTGGACAGGAGCATGCAGGCAGCCAGGCTTTACCGTATTCGATTTCGGATGTGAAACTCAGCCGCCGTCAGCCCTTGCTGTATGCTTTGGCGCAAACGTTGGACTTGCTGGAGAGCCGGTTTGAAGTGGACAAGGTTTTGCCTTTGCTGGAAAGCCGGTTGGTGCTGCAACGCTTCGGTTTGAGCGAGGAAGATGTGCCGCTGCTGCATGAGGCTGTTGCCGGATTGAATGTGCATTGGGGTTTGGACCAAACCATGCGTGAGGGAAAAGACAACCTCTTTACTTGGCAGCAGGCGGTAGAGCGTTTGGCCTTGGGCTGGATGCTGCCCGAAGGCGGTAACGGCATGTGGCAGGGCGTGAGCGCGTGGCATAGTAATGTCAACCAGTTGGACGTGTTCAGCGGTTTTGCCGAATTTATCCGCACTTTGGCCGATATGGCGGCGCAATGGCAAGAGCCTGCCGATGTGGAAAGCTGGGTGCAGCGTTGCCGCGATTTGCTAGAGAAACTGTTTGCTCCGGATACAGACGACCAATACGCCAAGCAGCAGTTTGAGCAGTCTTTGGCGAAATGGCAGGAAGAGGCGCAGTTAGCCGAATTTGACGGATTGTTGCCGTGTAAAACCGTTATCCGCCATATCCGCCGCTTTTTGGACAGCGAAAGCCAAGCCGGATTTTTGAGCGGTGGCATCACTTTTTGCAGTATGGTGCCGATGCGCAGCCTGCCGTTTAAAATGGTTTGCCTGTTGGGTTTGAATGACGGCGATTTTCCGCGCAATACCAAAGCGGCGGTGTTCGACCTGATTGCCAAACATCCGAAAAAAGGCGACCGCGCCCGCCGCGACGATGACCGTTATCTCTTCCTCGAAGCCTTAATCAGCGCGCGAGAAATGCTGTATTTGTCTTACATCGGCCGCGATATACGCAATGATGCCGAGTTTGCGCCGTCTTCGTTAATCAGCGAGCTGCTGGATACCATTGCCGCCATGACAGGGAAAAGCGGGCGCGAGTTGTCGGAGAAATGGGTGAAACATCATCCTTTGCAGGCGTTCTCACGCCGTTATTTCCAAAAGGACGCGCTTTCAGACGGCCTCTTCAGTACGCGCCAAGATTACGCCGATGCATTGAACCAGCCGCAAGCGGAAGCGCAGCCGTTTTTCCTTGAGGCTTTAAGTCAGGAGGAGCCGGGCAAAACCATTCATCAGGGCGAGCTCATCAGTTTTTGGCGCAACCCTGTCAAAGTTTGGCTGAAGAAAAATTTAAGTTGGGATCAGCCGTATCTGGACGGTGCATGGGAGTCTGCCGAACCGTTTGAGCCGCAACATGAGGGTCGGATTGCCGATGCCTATTTGGATGCGCGGCGCAAAGGGGAAGATTTTGAAGATACGGCCATTCGACTGAATGCCGAAAGCCTGATGCCGGTAGGCGAATTGGGCGGTTTGTGGCAGAAGCAGTATCAGATATCTGCAAAAAACGTAGATGCCGAGCTGATACGCAGTGACAAAAGGCTGTCTGAACCTTATGAGGCATATTTTGACGACTTGGTTTTACAAGGCACCATCGGCAATCTTTACGAATGTGGCCGCATTGTGTTCCTAAATCAAAAAGACAATGCCCCCAACCGAATTGCCCGTTTATTGGAGCATTTGATTTTTTGCGCCATTGCCCCTAAATCCGTTGAAAACCGACAAACCTATATGGTCAGCTTGGGGCAGACCGAAACCTATGCCGCCATCGGGCAACAAACAGCAAAAGAACTTTTGAAAGAATGGTTGGTATATTTCCGAATCGGACAAAATACCCCCTTGCCGTTTTTTGCCAAAACCAGCCTTGCCGCTGCGGAGGAGTACAACAAGAAAGAGGATTGGGATGCTGCCTTGAGAAAAGCCCATGAGGTTTTTAACGGCAATAAAATGAGTAAAGGGCAGAAAGAATATACCGAAGTGAAGCTGGTGTTTGGCCATTCAGACGAATCGCCGCTTGATGAGCCGCTATTTGAAAACCTTGTCGTCAATCTGCTTGTTCCGCTTTTGAACAGCGCGGCAGGGAAAAACAATGCAACAGAACAGGAGTAAAGCATGGCCACTTATACAGAATATTTGGATTTTGATACCGAAGAAGACAAATTGAAACAACAGCAGCTCTATCAGGCGACCGAGCTGTCGGCGCAAACGGCAGCGGCGGTCAAAAAGATCAGCCGTCCGCAAAACTGGCTGCTTGCCGCTGCGCCATATTGTCCCGATTGCCGCGTATTTGTGCCGTTTATTCAAAAAATGGCGGAGCTGAACCCCAATATCCGCGTCAACTATATTGCCCGCAGTGATTTTGACGACAGCAGCCGTTTTGATAATCCGCGCCAACAGGAAATCGTCCGCGCCAATCAAAAAATTCCTGCGCTGTTTCTGACGGGTCATGAAGAGGATGGGCCTGTGTTTAACGAGTTTCCGCAAGTGGTGTTAAACCAAATTGCGGCAGGAGACCTTTGCAAAAAAGCCCTTCCTTCGACA
>NZ_KV831667.1:0-362 GCF_001837185.1 Neisseria sp. HMSC064D07
CCCATCTTTATTTTATGCCTTCTGTTCAAAAAAACAGCACCCCTGTTTCAAAAATGGCTATACTATGGACTGGCAACCATCTTTTCCAGCGTGATGCTTGGCGTCATGGCGGAAATCTCTATGGATCTAGTAGGCAATATCGCCATTACCGATGCAGTATCCAATATTGCTTCGGCACTGACCGGCGGAAACGTCGGCGGTATTATGCAGACAGTTACCCAACAGCTGGGCTTGGGTCTGATGCTTTCTACCTTGCTGATCACCGTACCGCCTATGGCAGGTGCCTGGTTTAACGGCATGATGGCTACATACTCTGGATACAATGCAATGCAGGGTTGGGGAACGGGTCAACCTGCTACTCC
>NZ_KV831668.1:0-16808 GCF_001837185.1 Neisseria sp. HMSC064D07
TTTTTTTTTTAAGCGGATATAATCGCAAATTCTGTTTGGGAAGCGGAATGGTTCCGCGTTATACCCGTTTTTAGGAGTCCTTAAGTGGCAAAGAAAATTATCGGCTACATCAAACTGCAAATTCCTGCAGGTAAAGCCAATCCATCTCCCCCAGTTGGTCCTGCTTTGGGTCAACGTGGTTTGAATATCATGGAATTCTGTAAAGCATTTAATGCTGCAACCCAAGGTATGGAACCTGGTTTGCCAATTCCGGTTGTGATCACTGCATTTGCAGATAAATCATTCACATTTGTGATGAAAACTCCACCAGCTTCTATCTTGTTGAAAAAAGCTGCTGGTCTGCAAAAAGGTAGTTCTAATCCTCTGACTAACAAAGTGGGTAAATTGACCCGCGCTCAGTTGGAAGAAATTGCTAAAACTAAAGAGCCTGATTTAACTGCTGCTGACTTGGATGCGGCTGTTCGTACTATCGCAGGTTCTGCTCGCTCAATGGGCTTGGACGTGGAGGGTGTTGTATAATGGCTAAAGTATCTAAACGCTTGAAAGCTCTTCGCTCTTCTGTTGAAGCTAACAAACTGTACGCAATCGACGAAGCAATTGCTTTGGTTAAAAAAGCTGCTACTGCTAAATTTGACGAGTCTGTTGATGTATCTTTTAACTTGGGTGTTGATCCTCGTAAATCTGACCAAGTTATCCGTGGTTCAGTCGTTCTGCCTAAAGGTACCGGTAAAACAACTCGAGTAGCTGTATTTACACAAGGTGCAAATGCAGATGCTGCTAAAGAAGCTGGTGCTGATATTGTCGGTTTTGAAGATCTGGCTGCTGAAATCAAAGCTGGTAATCTGAACTTTGACGTTGTTATTGCTTCTCCTGATGCAATGCGTATCGTTGGTCAATTGGGTACCATCTTGGGTCCTCGTGGTCTGATGCCAAACCCTAAAGTAGGTACTGTTACTCCTAACGTTGCTGAAGCAGTTAAAAATGCAAAAGCAGGTCAAGTACAATACCGTACAGATAAAGCCGGTATCGTTCACGCAACTATCGGTCGTGCTTCTTTCGCTGAAGCTGACTTGAAAGAAAACTTCAATGCGTTGCTGGATGCTATTGTTAAAGCCAAACCTGCTGCTGCTAAGGGTCAGTACCTGAAAAAAGTTGCTATATCCAGCACTATGGGTTTGGGTGTTCGCGTTGATACTGCAAGTGTGAACAACTAAGAAATTTTCAGGTGATCCGGTTTTCTGGATTGCCTGAATTTGGGCTACTTAAAATTAAGTAGATGTCCAAGACCGTAGGGATCGTAAGATTTAATCGTAACTGCCCTACGCAGACGGTAGTCCTGAAACACATTGCAAGATTGCTTGTAAGATGTCTTTTTAGGTTACCGCGCTGGTGGGATATCATTCGGTATCCTGTTTATAAACAGTGGGAGGTAGACCTTGAGTCTCAATATTGAAACCAAGAAAGTGGCCGTAGAGGAAATTAGCGCAGCAATTGCTAACGCTCAAACTCTCGTAGTCGCTGAATATCGCGGTATCAGTGTTTCCAGCATGACTGAGCTTCGTGCAAATGCACGTAAAGAAGGCGTTTACTTGCGCGTTCTGAAAAATACTCTGGCTCGTCGCGCAGTAGAGGGTACTTCATTCGCAGGTTTGGCCGATCAAATGGTTGGTCCATTGGTTTACGCTGCTTCTGAAGATGCTGTTGCTGCTGCTAAAGTGCTGCACCAATTCGCGAAAAAAGATGACAAAATTATCGTTAAAGCCGGTTCTTACAATGGCGAAGTAATGGATGCTGCTCAGGTTGCTGAGTTGGCTTCTATTCCAAGCCGCGAAGAATTGTTGTCCAAACTGTTGTTCGTTATGCAAGCCCCTGTATCAGGCTTTGCACGTGGTTTGGCTGCTTTGGCAGAGAAAAAAGCTGGCGAAGAAGCCGCTTAATCGATTTTGTTTCATTTAATCAATTATTTTTTAATACAATATTTGGAGTATAAATAGCATGGCTATTACTAAAGAAGACATTTTGGAAGCCGTTGGTTCTTTGACCGTAATGGAATTGAACGACCTGGTTAAAGCTTTTGAAGAAAAATTTGGCGTTTCTGCTGCTGCAGTTGCAGTTGCAGGCCCTGCAGGTGCTGGTGCAGCTGCTGCTGAAGAAAAAACTGAATTCGACGTAGTATTGGCTTCTGCCGGTGATCAAAAAGTTGGCGTGATTAAAGTTGTCCGCGCTATCACTGGTCTGGGTCTGAAAGAAGCTAAAGACATCGTTGACGGTGCACCTAAAACTCTGAAAGAAGGTGTTTCTAAAGCTGAAGCTGAAGACATCCAAAAACAACTGGAAGAAGCCGGCGCTAAAGTCGAAATCAAATAATTTGATGCTTCCTATGAAGGCTGGCAGTTTTCTGCCAGCCTTATTTTGCTTCTTAAAATAAGCATCAGGTATTGTTTACATTTATTTGCATAGTCTTTATAAAATCATTGCAAATAAATGTAAATATCAGGTTGATGCATGCCGTTGTTTCAGACGGCCTATTATTTAAAATTGCTTTTCGGAGTGTATATGAGCTATTCGTTTACCGAGAAAAAACGTATCCGTAAGAGTTTTGCAAAGCGAGAGAATGTCTTGGATGTTCCTTTCCTGCTGGCAACCCAAATTGATTCTTATGCGAAATTTTTACAGTTGGAAAACGCTTTTGACCAACGTACTGATGATGGTCTGCAAGCAGCATTCAATTCTATTTTCCCGATTGTGAGCCATAATGGTTATGCACGATTGGAGTTTGTGCATTACACATTGGGCGAACCTTTGTTCGATATTCCTGAATGTCAATTGCGCGGTATTACTTATGCGGCTCCATTGCGTGCACGTATCCGTTTGGTGATTTTGGATAAAGAAGCGTCTAAACCGACCGTAAAAGAAGTTCGTGAAAACGAAGTATATATGGGCGAAATTCCGTTGATGACGCCAAGTGGCTCTTTTGTCATCAATGGTACAGAGCGTGTAATTGTTTCCCAGTTGCACCGTTCTCCTGGTGTGTTCTTTGAGCATGACCGTGGTAAAACACATTCTTCCGGTAAGTTGTTGTTCTCTGCTCGTATTATTCCTTACCGTGGTTCATGGTTGGATTTCGAATTTGATCCAAAAGATTTGCTGTATTTCCGTATCGACCGTCGCCGTAAAATGCCGGTTACGATTTTGTTGAAAGCTTTGGGCTATAACAATGAACAAATCTTGGATATTTTCTACGACAAAGAAACTTTCTATTTGTCTTCAAACGGTGTTCAAACTGATCTGGTTGCAGGCCGTCTGAAAGGTGAAACTGCCAAAGTTGACATCTTGGATAAAGAAGGCAATGTACTGGTTGCCAAAGGTAAACGCATTACTGCGAAAAATATCCGTGATATTACCAATGCAGGCTTGACTCGTTTGAATGTAGAGCCAGAAAGCTTGATAGGCAAAGCATTGGCTGCTGACCTGATTGATCCGGAAACCGGTGAAGTATTGGCTTCTGCTAACGATGAAATTACAGAAGAACTGTTGGCTAAACTTGATATCCATGGTGTAAAAGAAATTACGACCCTTTATATCAACGAATTGGATCAAGGCGGTTACATCTCCAGCACTCTGCGTACAGACGAAACTGCTGATCAGCAAGCTGCACGCGTAGCGATTTACCGCATGATGCGTCCTGGCGAACCGCCTACCGAAGAAGCTGTTGAGCAGCTCTTCAACCGCTTGTTCTTCAGTGAAGACAGCTATGATTTGTCTCGCGTAGGCCGTATGAAATTCAATACGCGCACATACGAGCAAAAACTGTCTGAAGCACAACAAAACTCTTGGTATGGCCGTTTGCTGAACGAAACTTTGGCCGGTGCTGCCGAAAAAGGTGGTTACGTTCTGAGCGTTGAAGACATTGTTGCTTCCATTGCTACATTAGTTGAACTGCGTAACGGTCATGGTGAAGTAGACGATATTGACCACTTGGGTAATCGTCGTGTTCGTTCTGTGGGTGAGTTGACTGAAAACCAATTCCGCAGCGGTTTGGCTCGTGTAGAACGTGCAGTTAAAGAGCGTTTGAACCAAGCAGAATCTGAGAACTTGATGCCGCATGACTTGATCAATGCGAAACCTGTTTCTGCCGCGATTAAAGAATTCTTCGGTTCCAGCCAATTGAGCCAATTTATGGATCAGACCAACCCATTGTCTGAAGTAACCCATAAACGCCGTGTATCTGCATTGGGCCCGGGCGGTTTGACTCGCGAACGTGCAGGCTTTGAGGTGCGAGACGTACATCCGACCCACTATGGCCGTGTATGTCCTATTGAAACACCTGAGGGTCCAAACATTGGTTTGATCAACTCATTATCCGTTTATGCGCGTACCAATGATTATGGTTTCTTGGAAACTCCTTACCGCCGTGTTGTCGATGGCAAAGTAACTGAAGAAATCGACTACTTGTCTGCTATCGAAGAAGGCCGTTATGTGATTGCACAGGCGAATGCCGATTTGGACAAAGACGGTAATTTGATTGGCGACTTGGTCACTTGTCGTGAAAAAGGCGAAACCATTATGGCGACGCCTGACCGCGTTCAATATATGGACGTGGCAACCGGTCAAGTGGTATCCGTTGCAGCATCTCTGATTCCATTCTTGGAACATGATGACGCGAACCGTGCATTGATGGGTGCCAACATGCAACGTCAGGCTGTACCGTGTCTGCGCCCTGAAAAACCGATGGTTGGTACCGGTATTGAGCGCTCTGTTGCCGTTGACTCTGCAACTGCAATCGTTGCCCGCCGCGGCGGTGTGGTTGAGTATGTAGATGCCAACCGTGTTGTAGTTCGTGTTCATGATGATGAAGCGACTGCCGGTGAAGTGGGTGTCGATATTTACAACTTGGTTAAATTCACCCGTTCTAACCAATCTACCAACATCAACCAACGTCCGGCCGTAAAAGCAGGCGATGTGTTGCAACGTGGTGACTTGGTGGCCGACGGTGCATCTACCGACTTGGGCGAGTTGGCTTTGGGTCAAAACATGACCATCGCCTTCATGCCATGGAACGGTTACAACTACGAAGACTCGATTCTGATTTCAGAAAAAGTGGCTGCAGACGATCGTTATACTTCGATTCACATTGAAGAGCTGAACGTTGTCGCACGTGACACTAAACTGGGTGCGGAAGACATTACCCGCGATATTCCGAACTTGTCTGAGCGTATGCAAAACCGTTTGGATGAATCCGGTATCGTATATATTGGTGCAGAAGTAGAAGCTGGTGACGTCTTGGTAGGTAAAGTAACACCTAAAGGCGAAACCCAACTGACTCCTGAAGAAAAACTGCTGCGTGCCATCTTCGGTGAAAAAGCGTCTGACGTAAAAGATACTTCATTGCGTATGCCTACCGGCATGAGCGGTACCGTTATCGATGTTCAAGTCTTTACTCGTGAAGGTATTCAACGCGACAAACGTGCTCAATCCATTATTGATTCTGAGCTGAAACGTTACCGTCAAGACTTGAGCGACCAGTTGCGTATTTTTGATAACGACGCATTTGACCGTATCGAGCGTATGATTGTTGGTCAAAAAGCCAATGGTGGTCCGATGAAGCTGGCTAAAGGCAGTGAAATCACTACCGAATATTTGGCGAGCCTGTCCAGCAAACATGATTGGTTTGACATCCGTTTGGCTGACGAAGATTTGGCCAAACAGTTGGAACTGATTAAATTGAGCCTGCAACAAAAACGCGAAGAAGCGGATGAGTTGTATGAGATCAAGAAGAAAAAACTGACCCAAGGCGACGAGCTGCAACCGGGCGTACAAAAAATGGTGAAAGTATTTATCGCCATCAAACGCCGTCTGCAAGCCGGTGACAAAATGGCGGGTCGCCACGGTAACAAAGGTGTGGTATCACGCATTCTGCCGGTGGAAGACATGCCTTACATGGCTGACGGCCGTCCGGTAGACATTGTACTGAACCCATTGGGCGTACCTTCCCGTATGAACATTGGTCAGATTTTGGAAGTTCACTTGGGTTGGGCGGCAAAAGGTATCGGTGAACGCATCGATCGTATGCTGAAAGAGCAACGCAAAGCCAGCGAGCTGCGTGAATTCTTGAACAAACTCTACAACGGTAGCGGTAAGAAAGAAGATTTAGACAGCCTGACAGATGAAGAAATCATCGAATTGGCTTCTAACCTGCGCAAAGGTGCGTCTTTCGCCTCTCCTGTATTCGACGGTGCGAAAGAGTCTGAAATCCGCGAAATGTTGAACTTGGCTTACCCAAGTGAAGATCCTGAGGTTGAGAAACTGGGCTTCAACGACAGTAAAACTCAAATCACGCTGTATGACGGCCGTTCCGGCGAAGCATTTGACCGCAAGGTTACAGTCGGTGTGATGCACTATCTGAAACTGCACCACTTGGTTGACGAAAAAATGCACGCCCGTTCTACCGGTCCATACAGTTTGGTTACCCAGCAGCCTTTGGGCGGTAAAGCTCAGTTCGGTGGCCAACGTTTCGGCGAGATGGAGGTTTGGGCATTGGAAGCATACGGCGCGGCATACACGCTGCAAGAGATGCTGACTGTGAAGTCTGACGACGTGAACGGCCGTACCAAAATGTACGAAAATATCGTCAAAGGTGAACACAAAATCGATGCCGGTATGCCTGAATCCTTCAACGTATTGGTTAAAGAGATTCGCTCACTGGGCTTGGATATCGATTTGGAACGCTACTAAACAGAAGTTTTCAGACGGCCTTTTAAGGTCGTCTGAAAAAGCGGTTTCAGAATAAGAATGAAGCAATCGGCATTTAGGCCATCTGAAATCAAAAGTACCGTTTCCCAATATCGAAAATCCGCCATGCGGTAAAAATACTTCCTTCAAGGAGCAAAAATGAATTTGTTGAACTTATTTAATCCGTTGCAAACTGCCGGCATGGAAGAAGAGTTTGATGCCATCAAAATCGGTATTGCCTCTCCCGAAACCATCCGCTCATGGTCTTATGGCGAAGTTAAAAAACCTGAAACCATCAACTACCGCACGTTCAAACCTGAGCGTGACGGTTTATTCTGTGCCAAAATCTTTGGCCCGGTCAAAGACTATGAATGTTTGTGCGGTAAATACAAACGCTTGAAATTTAAAGGCGTAACCTGTGAAAAATGTGGCGTAGAAGTGACCCTGTCTAAAGTACGCCGCGAACGCATGGGCCACATTGAATTGGCAGCACCAGTTGCCCATATTTGGTTCTTGAAATCCCTGCCTTCCCGCTTGGGTATGGTACTGGACATGACTTTGCGCGATATCGAACGCGTATTGTACTTTGAAGCATTTGTGGTAACCGATCCCGGCATGACTCCGTTGCAACGTCGTCAATTACTGACTGAAGACGATTACTACAACAAACTGGACGAATACGGCGACGACTTCGATGCCAAAATGGGTGCAGAAGGTATCCGTGAATTGTTGCGCACCTTGGATATTACCGGCGAAATCGAAATCCTGCGTCAAGAGCTGGAATCTACCGGTTCTGACACCAAAATTAAAAAAATTGCCAAACGTTTGAAAGTATTGGAAGCTTTCCACCGTTCCGGTATGAAACTGGAATGGATGATTATGGACGTGCTGCCGGTATTGCCGCCTGATTTGCGTCCGTTGGTTCCATTGGATGGTGGTCGTTTTGCCACTTCCGATTTGAACGATTTGTACCGCCGCGTTATTAACCGTAACAACCGTCTGAAACGTCTGTTGGAACTGCATGCGCCTGACATCATCGTTCGTAACGAAAAACGTATGTTGCAAGAAGCAGTTGACTCTCTGTTGGATAACGGCCGTCGCGGTAAAGCCATGACCGGCGCCAACAAACGTCCGCTGAAATCATTGGCTGACATGATTAAAGGTAAAGGCGGCCGCTTCCGTCAAAACCTGCTGGGTAAACGTGTGGACTACTCTGGTCGTTCCGTGATTACCGTAGGTCCATACCTGCGTCTGCACCAATGTGGTCTGCCGAAAAAAATGGCGTTGGAACTGTTCAAACCATTCATTTTCCACAAATTGGAAAAACAAGGTTTGGCGTCTACCGTTAAAGCTGCGAAAAAATTGGTAGAACAAGAAGTACCTGAAGTATGGGATATCTTGGAAGAAGTGATCCGCGAACATCCGATTATGCTGAACCGTGCGCCAACCCTGCACCGTTTGGGTATTCAAGCGTTCGAACCTATCCTGATCGAAGGTAAAGCGATTCAGTTGCACCCATTGGTGTGTGCCGCATTTAACGCCGACTTTGACGGTGACCAAATGGCTGTACACGTTCCATTGAGCTTGGAAGCACAAATGGAAGCACGCACGCTGATGCTGGCTTCAAACAACGTATTGTCTCCAGCCAACGGCGAACCAATCATCGTACCTTCTCAAGATATCGTATTGGGTCTGTACTACATGACCCGCGACCGTATCAATGCCAAAGGCGAAGGCAGCCTGTTTGCCGATGTGAAAGAAGTGCATCGTGCATACCATACCAAACAGGTTGAACTGGGTACGAAAATTACCGTACGTCTGCGCGAATGGGTAAAAAACGAAGCAGGTGAGTTTGAGCCTGTCGTTAACCGTTACGAAACGACTGTCGGCCGTGCATTGTTGAGCGAAATCTTGCCTAAAGGCCTGCCGTTCGAGTACATCAACAAAGCGCTGAAGAAAAAAGAAATTTCTAAACTGATTAACGCATCATTCCGTCTGTGCGGCTTGCGTGATACAGTTATTTTCGCCGACCACTTGATGTATACCGGTTTCGGTTTTGCGGCTAAAGGCGGTATTTCCATTGCGGTTGACGATATGGAAATTCCGAAAGAAAAAGCAGCCTTGCTGGCCGAGGCTAATGCCGAAGTTAAAGAAATCGAAGACCAATACCGTCAAGGTTTGGTCACCAACGGCGAACGTTACAACAAAGTGGTCGATATTTGGGGTCGTGCCGGCGATAAGATCGCTAAAGCGATGATGGACAACCTGTCCAAACAAAAAGTCATCGACCGTGACGGCAACGAAGTTGATCAAGAATCTTTCAACTCTATTTACATGATGGCCGACTCTGGTGCCCGTGGTTCTGCGGCTCAGATTAAACAGTTGTCCGGTATGCGTGGTTTGATGGCGAAACCTGACGGCTCCATTATTGAAACGCCTATTACCTCCAACTTCCGCGAAGGCCTGACCGTATTGCAATACTTTATTGCGACCCACGGTGCGCGTAAGGGTTTGGCGGATACCGCGTTGAAAACTGCAAACTCCGGTTACTTGACCCGTCGTTTGGTAGACGTAACCCAAGACTTGGTGGTTGTTGAAGACGATTGCGGTACTTCAGACGGCTTTGTAATGAAAGCAGTGGTACAAGGCGGTGATGTAATTGAAGCTTTGCGTGAGCGTATTTTGGGTCGCGTTACTGCTTCTGATGTTGTCGATCCTTCGACTGGCGAGACTTTGGTTGAAGCCGGTACATTGTTGACCGAGAAACTGGTAGATATGATCGACCAATCCGGTGTCGATGAAGTCAAAGTCCGTACGCCGATTACTTGTAAAACCCGTCATGGCTTGTGTGCACACTGTTATGGTCGCGACTTGGCACGTGGTAAACTGGTTAACGCCGGTGAGGCAGTTGGTGTGATTGCAGCGCAATCCATTGGTGAGCCAGGTACTCAGCTGACCATGCGTACGTTCCACATCGGTGGTGCGGCATCTCGTGCGGCTGCTGCCAGCCAAGTGGAAGCCAAATCCAATGGTACAGCTCGTTTCAGCAGCCAAATGCGTTACGTTGCCAACAACAAAGGCGAATTGGTTGTCATTGGCCGTTCTTGTGAAGTAGTGATTCATGACGATATCGGTCGCGAACGTGAACGTCACAAAGTACCTTACGGTGCAATCCTGCTGGTACAAGACGGCGAAGCCATTAAAGCCGGTCAAACTTTGGCAACTTGGGATCCGCATACCCGTCCGATGATTACCGAACACGCAGGTATGGTGAAATTCGAGAACGTGGAAGAGGGTGTTACCGTTGCGAAACAAACTGACGATGTAACCGGTTTGTCTACTCTGGTAGTGATTGACGGCAAACGTCGTTCTTCTAATGCTTCTAAACTGTTGCGTCCGACTGTCAAACTGTTGGATAAAAACGGTCTGGAAATCTGCATCCCAGGTACGACTACCCCAGTTTCTATGGCATTCCCGGTCGGTGCGGTGATTACCATCCGTGAAGGTCAGGAAGTCGGTAAGGGTGATGTATTGGCGCGTATTCCGCAAGCGTCTTCTAAAACCCGCGATATTACCGGTGGTCTGCCACGCGTAGCCGAATTGTTTGAAGCACGCGTGCCGAAAGATGCAGGTATGTTGGCTGAAATTACCGGTACCGTTTCTTTCGGTAAAGAAACCAAAGGTAAACAGCGCCTGATTATTACCGACGTAGACGGTGTAGCATACGAAACCCTGATTTCTAAAGAGAAACAGATTTTGGTACACGACGGTCAAGTGGTAAACCGCGGTGAAACCATCGTAGACGGTGCTGTAGATCCACACGACATTCTGCGTCTGCAAGGTATCGAAGCATTGGCCCGCTACATTGTTCAAGAGGTACAAGAGGTTTACCGCCTGCAAGGTGTGAAGATTTCCGATAAACACATCGAAGTCATCATCCGCCAAATGCTGCGTCGAGTGAACATCGTTGATTCCGGTGATACAGAGTTCATTACCGGCGAACAAGTTGAGCGTGGCGATGTGATGCTTGCCAATGAAAAAGCCATGGCTGAAGACAAAGAGCCAGCACGTTACGAAAACGTGTTGCTGGGTATTACCAAAGCCTCTTTGTCTACAGACAGCTTCATTTCTGCGGCATCGTTCCAAGAAACAACCCGCGTCTTGACAGAGGCCGCTATTATGGGCAAACAAGACGAGCTGCGCGGTTTGAAAGAGAACGTGATTGTCGGTCGTTTGATTCCTGCCGGTACAGGTTTGACCTACCACCGCAGCCGCCATCAACAATGTCAGCAAGCTGATCAAGAAGTTTCTGAAACCGAAGCTTCAGACGAATAATCCCTCGGGATTATTGTGAAAATAAAACCGCAAGCCAGTCTTGCGGTTTTATTTTTTAGAGGACTTAAAAGAGGGTGGAGTTTAAGGCCGTCTGAATAAATAAGGAAAGCAATGGAGAAAATAAGTAGAGAACCAAATTGCGGACTTATTTAAAATGACAAAGGCCGTCTGAATGTTTCAGACGGCCTTTGTTTCAAAAATTTAGACATAATTTGGAAAACACCAAACTTTATCAGTCATTTGCTTGACTAAACCCTTGCAATAAAAATATAATTCCAATCTTGTCGACATGGTGTCGGCAAGTATTTAACTCAACAGGACGAGAAAATATGCCAACTATTAACCAATTGGTACGCAAAGGCCGTCAAAAGCCCGTGTACGTAAACAAAGTGCCTGCACTGGAAGCTTGCCCGCAAAAACGCGGCGTGTGCACCCGTGTATACACAACTACCCCTAAAAAACCTAACTCTGCATTGCGTAAAGTATGTAAAGTTCGCCTGACCAACGGTTTTGAAGTAATTTCATACATCGGCGGTGAAGGCCACAACCTGCAAGAGCACAGTGTCGTATTGATTCGTGGCGGTCGTGTAAAAGACTTGCCAGGTGTACGTTACCACACTGTACGCGGTTCTTTGGATACTGCAGGTGTTAAAGACCGTAAACAAGCCCGTTCTAAATACGGTGCTAAGCGTCCTAAATAATTATCGGGACTCAAATAGGCACGTCGGCCGCCTAAGCTGAACAACGGCCGAGTAAGTGAATACTCAATTGGGTATTCATGGGAATTGCCCCAACTGAATAGATTAAAGGAAATTAAAATGCCAAGACGTAGAGAAGTCCCTAAGCGCGACGTACTGCCAGATCCTAAATTCGGCAGCGTTGAGCTGACTAAATTCATGAACGTATTGATGATTGACGGTAAAAAATCTGTTGCAGAACGTATCGTTTACGGTGCGCTGGAACAAATTGAGAAAAAAACCGGCAAAGTAGCAATCGAAGTATTTAACGAAGCCATTGCAAACGCCAAACCTATCGTGGAAGTGAAAAGCCGCCGTGTAGGTGGTGCAAACTACCAAGTTCCTGTTGAAGTTCGTCCTTCACGTCGTCTGGCCTTGGCAATGCGCTGGGTTCGCGATGCGGCCCGTAAACGTGGTGAGAAATCTATGGACCTGCGTTTGGCAGGTGAATTGATTGATGCGGCTGAAGGTCGTGGTGGTGCGTTGAAAAAACGTGAAGAAGTACACCGCATGGCTGAAGCAAACAAAGCATTCTCTCACTTCCGTTTCTAATATCGAAAGGCTAACAAAATGGCTCGTAAGACCCCTATCAGCCTGTATCGCAATATCGGTATTTCTGCCCATATTGACGCGGGTAAAACAACCACAACAGAACGTATTTTGTTCTATACAGGTTTGACTCATAAATTGGGCGAAGTGCATGACGGCGCGGCTACTACCGACTACATGGAACAAGAACAAGAGCGTGGTATTACCATTACTTCTGCTGCTGTGACTTCTTATTGGTCTGGTATGGCGAAACAGTTCCCTGAGCACCGTTTCAACATCATCGACACCCCGGGACACGTTGACTTTACTGTAGAGGTAGAGCGTTCTATGCGTGTATTGGACGGCGCGGTAATGGTTTACTGTGCAGTAGGCGGTGTTCAACCTCAATCTGAAACCGTATGGCGTCAAGCTAACAAATACCAAGTGCCTCGCTTGGCATTTGTAAACAAAATGGACCGTCAAGGTGCCAACTTCTTCCGCGTTGTTGAGCAAATGAAAACCCGTTTGCGCGCAAACCCAGTACCTATCGTGATTCCGGTTGGTGCGGAAGACAGCTTCAGCGGTGTTGTTGACCTGTTGAAAATGAAATCCATTATTTGGAATGAAGCCGATAAAGGTACAACCTTTACCTATGGCGATATTCCTGCTGAATTGGTTGAGACTGCCGAAGAATGGCGTCAAAACATGATTGAAGCCGCAGCAGAAGCCAGCGAAGAATTGATGGATAAATACTTGGGCGGTGATGAGCTGACTGAGGAAGAAATCGTAGGCGCATTGCGTCAACGTACTTTGGCTGGTGAAATTCAACCAATGTTGTGCGGTTCAGCATTTAAAAACAAAGGTGTTCAACGTATGTTGGATGCAGTTGTAGAATTGCTGCCTGCTCCTACCGACATTCCTCCAGTTCAAGGTGTTAACCCTAACACTGAAGAAGCCGACAGCCGTGAAGCCAGCGATGAAGAGAAATTCTCTGCATTGGCGTTCAAAATGTTGAATGATAAATACGTTGGTCAATTGACATTTATCCGCGTTTACTCTGGTGTGGTGAAATCCGGTGATACCGTATTGAACTCTGTAAAAGGTACTCGCGAACGTATCGGTCGCTTGGTGCAAATGACTGCTGCAGACCGTACTGAAATTGAAGAAGTACGCGCTGGCGACATCGCAGCCGCTATCGGTCTGAAAGACGTTACTACTGGTGAGACCTTGTGTGCAGAAAGCGCACCTATCATCTTGGAACGCATGGAATTCCCTGAGCCGGTAATCCATATTGCTGTTGAGCCGAAAACCAAAGCCGACCAAGAGAAAATGGGTATCGCCCTGAACCGTCTGGCGAAAGAAGACCCTTCTTTCCGCGTTCGTACAGACGAAGAATCCGGTCAAACCATTATTTCCGGTATGGGTGAGTTGCACTTGGAAATTATTGTTGACCGTATGAAACGCGAATTCGGCGTGGAAGCAAACATTGGTGCGCCTCAAGTGGCTTACCGTGAAACCATCCGCAAAGAAGTTGAAGCTGAATACAAACATGCCAAACAATCTGGTGGTAAAGGTCAATACGGTCACGTTGTGATCAAAATGGAACCTATGGAACCGGGTGGTGCAGGTTACGAATTTATCGACGAAATTAAAGGTGGTGTGATTCCTCGCGAATTCATTCCGTCTGTTGATAAAGGTATCCGCGATACCCTGCCTAATGGTATCGTTGCGGGCTACCCAGTAGTTGACGTACGCGTACGTTTGATTTTCGGTTCTTCACACGACGTCGACTCCTCTCAACTGGCCTTCGAATTGGCTGCTTCCCAAGCCTTCAAAGAAGGTATGCGTAAAGCCAATCCAGCTCTGTTGGAACCAATCATGGCAGTTGAAGTGGAAACCCCTGAAGAATACATGGGTGACGTAATGGGCGACTTGAACCGTCGCCGCGGCGTCGTATTGGGTATGGATGATGACGGTATCGGCGGTAAAAAAGTCCGTGCCGAAGTGCCTCTGGCAGAAATGTTCGGTTATTCTACCGACCTGCGTTCTGCAACCCAAGGTCGCGCTACTTACTCTATGGAGTTCAAGAAATATTCTGAAGCTCCTGCACACATAGCTGCTGCTGTAACTGAAGCCCGTAAAGGCTAATCAGGCAAATAGGTCGTCTGAAAGGCTGAAATGATTTTTCAGACGGCCTCTGTTCTTTAATCGATCTTTAATGTAAAGGAATTAGCTCATGGCTAAGGAAAAATTTGAACGTAGCAAACCGCACGTAAACGTTGGCACCATCGGTCACGTTGACCATGGTAAAACCACTCTGACTGCTGCTTTGACTACTATTTTGGCTAAAAAATTCGGTGGCGCTGCAAAAGCTTACGACCAAATCGACAACGCTCCTGAAGAAAAAGCTCGTGGTATTACCATTAATACCTCACACGTAGAATACGAAACCGAAACCCGTCACTACGCACACGTAGACTGCCCGGGCCACGCCGACTACGTTAAAAACATGATTACCGGTGCTGCCCAAATGGACGGCGCTATCTTAGTATGTTCCGCAGCTGACGGTCCTATGCCGCAAACTCGCGAACACATTCTGTTGGCTCGTCAAGTAGGCGTACCTTACATCATCGTATTCATGAACAAATGCGACATGGTTGACGATGCTGAGTTGTTGGAACTGGTTGAAATGGAAATCCGTGACTTGTTGTCAAGCTACGACTTCCCAGGTGATGACTGCCCAATCGTACAAGGTTCTGCACTGAAAGCTTTGGAAGGTGACGCTGGTTACGAAGAAAAAATCTTCGAATTGGCTGCTGCCTTGGACAGCTACATCCCAACACCTGAGCGTGCTGTGGACAAACCTTTCTTGTTGCCTATCGAAGACGTATTCTCTATCTCTGGCCGTGGTACAGTAGTAACCGGTCGTGTAGAGCGCGGTATCATCCACGTTGGTGATGAGATCGAAATCGTAGGTCTGAAAGAAACTCAAAAAACCACTTGTACCGGTGTTGAAATGTTCCGCAAACTGCTGGACGAAGGTCAAGCTGGTGACAACGTAGGTGTATTGCTGCGTGGTACTAAACGTGAAGACGTAGAGCGTGGTCAAGTATTGGCTAAACCAGGTACTATCACTCCTCACACCAAATTCAAAGCAGAAGTATACGTACTGAGCAAAGAAGAGGGTGGTCGTCACACTCCATTCTTCGCTAACTACCGTCCACAATTCTATTTCCGTACTACTGACGTAACTGGTGCAGTTACTTTGGAAGAAGGCGTAGAAATGGTAATGCCAGGTGAGAACGTAACCATTACTGTAGAACTGATTGCTCCTATCGCTATGGAAGAAGGTCTGCGCTTTGCGATTCGCGAAGGTGGTCGTACCGTAGGTGCGGGTGTGGTTTCTTCTGTAATCGCTTAAGTTTAGAGGCCAATAGCTCAATTGGTAGAGTATCGGTCTCCAAAACCGAGGGTTGGGGGTTCGAGACCCTCTTGGCCTGCCAAATAAAAAATTAACCGGCCTTGTGCCGGTTAATTTTTTTGTACTTAAGTTTTAAGATTATTTGGAATTAATTAATGGATCAATGCCACTATCTAAAATGAAGGCGGGTGGGGTATTGATAAGTGAGTAAAGATGACAGAACATCCGTCTGGACGCAAAGAAGACCATCAGAAAAAGGAAGTTGTGGTAAGTAATAAGCCAGCTCCTGAAAAGAAAGAAGGTCTGTTTGCATATTTTAAGAGCTCTTGGACTGAGTTTAAGAAGGTAGTTTGGCCGAGTCGCGATGAAGCGGTCAAAATGACTGTATTCGTGATTATCTTCGTTGCAGTTTTAGCAGCCTTCATTTATGCGGCAGATACAATTATTTCATGGTTGTTTTTTGATGTTTTATTAAATAGGAAAGGGTAAAGATGTCAAAGCGTTGGTATGTGGTACAGGCCTATTCCGGTTTCGAGAAAAATGTTCAAAAAACATTGAAAGAGCGTATTGCTCGTGAAAATATGGAAGAGTATTTTGGTCAGATTCTCGTTCCTGTAGAGGAAGTGGTAGATATCAAGAATGGCCGAAAAACCATCAGTGAGCGTAAATTCTATCCGGGCTATGTGTTGGTTGAAATGGAAATGACCGATGATTCATGGCACTTGGTTAAGAGTACCCCTCGAGTAAATGGTTTTGTAGGTGGTAGCGGAAATCGTCCAATCCCAATTTCTCAAAAAGATGCGGATGCTATTTTGCAACAAGCCAAAACAGGTGTTGAGAAGCCAAAACCAAAAGTTGAATTTGAGGTTGGTCAGCAGGTTCGTGTGAATGAAGGTCCATTTGCTGATTTCAATGGAATTGTTGATGAGGTTAACTACGAGCGTAATAGACTGCGTGTTTCAGTTCAGATTTTTGGTCGTGAAACACCGGTTGAATTAGAGTTCGGTCAGGTTGAAAAGATTTAAGTGGTTTAATTCGCTTGAAATTTTTTTTTT
>NZ_KV831669.1:0-815 GCF_001837185.1 Neisseria sp. HMSC064D07
GTCGCCGACTACACGGGCGAAGCCGTCATGCAGAGCCTGATTGCCCAAATACGCCGCCGCCCGAACATCCGCGTTTGCGAGCGGCAGATGGCGTTGGACATTCAAACCGAATCAGGCGCGGCGTGCGGGCTGACCGTCCTCGACTGTCGAACGCAAGAAACCTACCGCATCCGCGCCCGCCATACCGTACTCGCAGGCGGCGGCCTCGGGCAAATTTACGCCGCCACCACCACGCCACCCGAATGCACGGGCGACGCCATCGCCATGGCGATACGCACAGGCTGCGCAGTCGAAAACCTCGAATTTATCCAATTCCACCCCACAGGCTTGGCAAGGCCGTCTGAAAACGGCCGTACCTTCCTGATTTCCGAAGCCGTGCGTGGCGAAGGAGGCATCCTGACCAACCAATCGGGCGAACGGTTTATGCCGCATTACGACCGCCGCGCCGAACTCGCGCCGCGCGACATTGTTGCCCGCGCCATCGCCGCCGAAATCGCCAAACAAACGCAAGACTTCGTCTCGCTCGACATCAGCCGCCAACCCGCAGCGTTCGTCCGCCGGCATTTCCCGTCCATCCATCGGCACTGCCTGTCCCAATGCGGCTTGGACATCACGCACCAAGCCATCCCCGTCCGCCCCGTGCAACACTACACCTGCGGCGGCATCCAAACCGACCCCTGCGGCAGAACCTCCTTGCCGCAGCTCTACGCCTTAGGCGAAACCGCCTGCACAGGATTGCACGGAGCCAACCGCCTCGCCAGCAACTCCCTGCTCGAATGCGTCGTTACCGCCAGGCTTGCCGCCCAAACCATCGC
>NZ_KV831670.1:0-11932 GCF_001837185.1 Neisseria sp. HMSC064D07
AGGAAGGGCTTTTTTGCAAAGGTCTCGGCCTTTTTATTAAATAATCGGATAATTTATATGGTAAAGTCCAGAAGGTAGAAATCTTCTTTGCCTACGCCGCATTCAGGGCATTTCCAGTCGTCGGGGATGTCTTCGAACTTGGTACCTGCCGGCAGGCCGTGTTCGGGGTCGCCGACATCTTCATCGTAAATCCAGCCGCAAGGGCCGCACATATATTGAGCCATTTGGTGTTCCTTCTATTTTAAAAGGCCGTCTGAAACCGTATTTTCAGACGGCCTTTCGTGTGTTTTATTGTTGATATTTTGAATTTATTGAGCTGCTTCCAAAGCGGCGATTTCTTTACGCAGATGTTTGATGGCCGGTGTTACGATGGCGACAAACATGGCCTCGCGGACGCGGCGTTGTGCCGGGCTGCGCATCAGATAGCCTTTCGCGCCTGCATGCAATGCGGCAGATTGAGTGGCGTTCAATGCCAATACGGCAGCCGCTTCACGCAGTTTCAAGGTTGCCAGCGTGTCAGGTTTATTGTTCCACGCATCATCGGCAAGGCGTTCGGTTTCCGCCCATGCGCCGTCCAACGCAGCTTTCAACTCATCGTAGCTGTGGTCAAGGTAAGCGTTCACTTCCGCGTTCACTACATTGGCCATACGGATAATACCGAGCGCACCGTCAATCACACCGGCGCCGATACCCATTTGCAGCAAGATAAAACCGGCTTTAATGGTCGGGATATAAGACTGGAACTGCTCAGGCGCAGCAATCACATCTTCATCGGGAATAAACACGTCTTTAAAATTCAGGCTGTAAGTGCGCGTGCCTTCCAAACCGCAAAACTCAGGGCAATCTTGCAGGGTAACGCCTTCCCATTGACCGCCGGTGATAAACATCACATAGCTGTCGCCGATTTGGGCGGTATTTGCCCAAATGTGGTCTTCGCCGATATTAGATACCCAAGGCAAAGCACCGTTGATTTTGTAGCCGCCTTCGACACGTTCGGCTTGCAGATTGTGTTTTTCGATACCGGCAAGGTGTTTGACGGTATTGGACATGCCCGTACCGGCCAAAACTTTGCCCTGCAGAATATCGGCCAAATATTTGGCTTTAACCGCTTGGTTGGGGGATTGATGCAGATACCACGCGCAAGCTGCCTGACACCATGCGCTGAACGAAGTCGCGCCGCATTCTTTACCGATTTCGCGCAATACGGCGATTTGCGTTGCCAAACCCAAACCGTTACCGCCTTCTTCAACCGTACCGGTCGCGGCAAAACCGCCGATTTTGCCCAATTCCAGCATAAATTCTTTCGGGTACAGGCCTTTGCGGTCGATGTCGTCTACCAATGGTTTTAATTTGCTTTTAACGAGTTCGGCAACATTGTTCAGTAAAGCTTCGCGTGTCATGATTTTTTCCTCTGAATAAGGTTTGAAGCGTAGATGGTTCTACTCATGAATTATTCTTGGCAACAAGGATATCCTTGCTTTTTACTAAAAGGCCGTCTGAATTTTCAGACGGCCTTTGATGAGATTAGGCAAATGCCTGCAATTCAGGGTTGATTTCAGTTTTGGCAAGGTTGTTGACGTAGTTGCACAAGGTTGCCAAAGCAACGCCCATAACGACTTCAACGGCTTGCTGTTGGTTGTAACCGGCATCGAAGAATGCTTTCAGCTCGTCGTCGGATACCGCGCCTTTTTTCGCCATAACGGCTTGGGTGAATGTCGCCAAAGCACTCAGTTTGGCATCGTCAAACTCGCCTGCAGCCAACGCGCGCGCAGCTTTGATGGATTGTTCGGAAAGCAGTTTTTTCAAGGTTGCCAGTTTAGTGTGGCCGGCAACGCAGAAGCCGCATTCATTGGTACGCGCGGCAATGATTTGAATGACTTCGACTTCGCCGGCAGTCAGGCTGTTGGCACCATTCATTTTGCCGACTTCTTGATAAAACGCCAAAGCCTCCGGCGCATTGGCCAAAACGCCGATCAGGTTAGGAATAAAGCCGTTGTTTTTCAATACGGCTTCAATGCGTGGTTTAGCAGCTTCAGGAGCGGTTTCAACTGTGTGTATGGTTAAACGTGACATTTTTATGACCTTTTTTGTAATAAAACGAAGTGGGCATGATAAGCCATTCGTTTTTGTTAGAAAAAGATTAATTGGTTATTTACCGTAAACCAAAAGTTATAAGGCCGTCTGAACGGATTCAGACGGCCTTATCATAACGATTCAACTCATTATTTTATAAAGTTTTTCAGCAGCATAGAAGCGATGTCATCCAAGCCGAAGCCATCCGCATCTTGAGCCGTGCCGTTAGGAGTGGCTTTATCGACCAAGTCAGGCAATACTTTTGCCAACAAATCGCCTGCTTGACCGGCATCCACGCCGAATTTTTGCGCGATTTGGTTTACCGTATCGCTACCCAAAGCATTTTGCAGGTCGCTGCCGGACACAGGCAGGTTGCTGGATTGGTTGGAAATCCAGCTGCTCAGGGCATCGCCCAAACCGCCTTGTTGCAGTTGGTTGATCAGGTTGCCTACGCCGCCTTGCTGTTTCACCAAATCCATCGCCATATCGGTCAGAGAACCTTGTGCGCCGTTTCCGCTGTTGCCACCCAACATTTGGGTAGCCGCATTCAAAAGATTGTCCATGAGTGCCATGACTTTTTCCTTGTGTGTGTTTATGTCTAAAAAAAGAAAGCGGAGTGTAGCAAAATTTATGCCGGAAAAAATCAGGCTTAACCAAACTAAACTTCTTTTATCCCAAAGCCGTAACAAAACAAAGGCCAAGACTTTTGTGCGTATTGGGAAAGAAAATCGGTTATATTAGTATCATTCATCAATGTCAATTAGGCCTCGAGTTCTCCATCTACTTTTCACAAACGATTCAAATTCATAATCGCCTAAGTCCAAGTTATCCGCATGATCGGTAATGATAATTTGTGGTGCATATCCATATTGCTCTTTTAAGTCATGACAATATTTAGCTAACCTTATAAATAAGTGGGTTACAGCTTTAATGTCGCCATCAATGTTTTCTTTATGCTCCAGATTTGCAATATCTTTAGTATCAAATATCTCAGCATTATCATGCTGAAAATTAGGAAAATACACCTGCGTGGGTTGGTCTAAAAATAGAATAGAAGGTATAGCCACATTAAAACCATTATGTTCTAATTCAATAAAATATTGGTGCAAGGCTAAAAATAAAGTAATATGGCAATAAAGCCAATTTGCACCACTTCCCATTGAACGTAAATAAATCTCTCTTTTTCACCATCATGATACAAATCAAAGCTATTTAAAGAAAATTTCAAATTAATTGGCTTATAAGAATCTTCAAAATCAAAATATTTTCCAATTTCCGACATGATCTGATTAATTCTCTCTTCAGCTTTGCTTAAATCATTTTTGAAACTATACTTACTTAAACTTGCTTCAACGCTGCTTAATCTTTGTTTCAATTGATTTATTTCATCACCATTCCCTAAGCCACTCTGTTTTTGCACAAGAATATCAAGCATGGAAAATAGACTCGCTTTGATCTGCAAAATTTGCTCATAACGACTCTTAATTTTTTTAACATCTTCGTTTTTTTGTTCTAGCTCTCTTTTTTGTTGTCTTGTTTCCTTAATTTTATTATCAAGATCGCGAATTTCTTGGCTGATCTCTCGTTCTTCAACTTCTAACTGAGACCTTAGTGAATGATTCAGAGCAATATCTTGTGATAATTTTTTCATAGCTTGACCGAGAAGATCTGCCTGTCTTGTGAGTGAATTATTTTCTGATAAGCAGAAAGGGCATACACAAACACCAACTTGAACTTGATTTAATGATTCCATCGAAGACAGCATATTAGAGACTTCTTTTTCAGTATCTAAGTGTTTACGAATAGACTCTAATTTAAAAGATAACTTTCTTCTTTTATTGTCATCATTATTTATTTTATCTAATAAACCTTTAAAGAAAACCGCTTCCCTATTGGAATCGTAGATGATGTTTTCATCTGTAACAACTTTATTTAAAGTTTGCTTTGAGTCTTGAGCGTTTCTCCTAATATCCTCCATCTTAACAGGATGACTTTCCATTCCCATCAAAGAATAAAGAACATTAAGTTGATTCTCTATACTAATATTATTTTCGTTGATGTATTTTTCGATAATTTTTTGTTCCTTTTCGAGTGCCTTAATTTCGGATTTTAACTGGGCTTCCTCTTGAGAAAGTAAATAATATTTCTGATCGACAAAACCAAGGAAGATTTTAGTATGGGCAATAGCCTGTTCCCTTTTTTCTCTTTCGTCAAATCGATAGAATAGAGCATGTTTATTTGCGACTAAATTTTGATGCTGTAAAATAAAGGACATAAAACTTCTTACCGAGGGGCTAGGTAAAGAACGACCTCTAAATTCGGTTGTTTCCTGAGATTCATTAATATCAACAATATCTATAAATAGCTTAGTTAACTGTTTTTTATAGTTCTCATTGGTAAGAAAATATTCTTCTAAAAAATAATCTGAAGAAATTAAGTTAAATTGGTAAGCATCTTCTCTCCTAAAAAATCCACGTCCATTATCTTTTTTCCTACCAAGAACAAAATATTGCTCTTGGATTTGTAAGTACAAATAATAGATTTCTGCATGTTGAGTTATTACCCCCTTTGGAACGGTGTAGCCTCCACCAAAGCAATAATCAAAAATTTCAATTAAAGCACTTTTTCCTGTTGAAGATTTACCAGTGATAATATTTAAGCCTTCTTGCAATTCAATTTTGTGAATTTTTCCTAATTGATCTAGTACACCTATTTCATGGATAACTGTTTTTATGGTTTGATTCCTAACGATATATAAATTTCATAAATAGAACGATTACTAAATAATTTAGCAAGATTTTTAGCAACTCTAATTCTTTTTTTACTATTCTTTTTTTGGATAGGAATAAATGATAAGGAATTTATATCAGTTTCTAACCATTCATTGACTAAACAATATTGGATACTGTCTGATGTCAATATCTTTAATGAGTTTATCCTATCCTGTAAATCATATAATTCTTTGAAATGTTTAAAGAACACAGTATGCATAGAACTCCGGATATTTGAATTTTCTATTTGGGTTTTGAAAAATGGGTGGGTAAATAAGGGAATAAGAATAGGTAAAAGTAATGAGTTTTTCTCTACTCCCGTTAATTCAGAATAAAAATCAGCTAAATATTTACCATACTTGAAAGGGTTATATTTAGCTAAGTACAATGCATCAATAGTATTCATTTTGTAGTATCCCACTTCAAATCATCATTATTATCCATAGCATCATGCATAACACCGTTTCTATAGGCTATATGTGGTCTATCGCTACCTATAAGGAGTGGTTCAGAACCAATAATATCATCATACAAGTCACAAGAATTCGTAGAATTCCTCCTAGCTTTCCGATATTTTGTCTTATAAATAGAAATAAGCTCCGCCTGGTAACCCTTTGTTTTTTCTCTATAAACAGGGCTATTATCTAAGTCTTCACTAAGTGATTTTGTAAACTCTAACCAATTACCTACAGCTTCAGAAATTACCTCTTGATAATTAATATCTTGTATTTTTGAAACAAATTTCTTAGTTGCGTTTTTTGCCACTTCTTGTTCTGTTGCTATCAATCCTTGAAAATCAGGAAACGTAAATTCCTTTCTACGTAAATTAGATGTTAAGTCTTCACATTTTGCTTTGAATTCTCCATAAGAAATACGCCAACTCTCTTTATTTCCTAGATTGTAAATAAAACCAATCAAGCCTTGTAGAAAAGCATCTTGATTATTGTATGGAATTCCTGAAAGATTTCTTTTTTTAATCCTATCTAGTATCTGTTCTTTGCTTTCCGATGCAGTAAATAACGTTACTTTTCCAATAACTGGTAAAAGAAAATTATCAACTTTATTCATAATATCTTCTTGCATTTTTGCTATTTCAGAAGTAGATGAATTAGAAGAATGAATGTCTTTAAGTATTTTTAGTCGCTCTTGAGGACTACTATCATTCCATTGAGCCAGTTTTGTTGTTTTTCCAAAAAGCTGAGTAGTATGTAAGATCAAATGGTTATATTGTCCATGATTAAATTCGGGTGCTAACCAGTTTTTGAGTGTTTTCCAAAAACTTTCATGATAATCAGTAAGTGCCGCTGCAACATCTTTTATTTCAATTTGGCTTCCTGTATTTTCTCCCTCAGTAATAAGGCTAATATCACCATCTTTTTCAAGGTAAATACAATCCCCTTTGCCCATATCAAAACATTTATCAAGAGCTACTATACTTTGATGATAAAAAGCTTGTGCGGTTGTCAATGCAGAATTTTTTGTTTCTTTCACCATATGATCTTCTCCAAAATTTGTAACTCTAAAATATTATACTTCACATGATATAAAAAGAGTAAATTGAGTTAAAACTATAATATTTTTGAATTTTTACTTACTCTATTCAACATACTTTTTATTAAGTCTGATAATATATTTACAAAATAATCTTCTTTACTTAATAACCAGAAGTTAAACACAAAGTTTTGGCTATTCCTCATTCTATTTATTTCCCTCGGATACTTAATAATCGTGTATCCGAGGGAAATAAAAGGCGTATTTGGAACAAAAAAAACAGAACCCTGTGTTTAAGTTCCGCTATCGAGTGAAAAGATAAAGAGAGTTATTTCACAATGGTTTTAGCCTTTAATTTTGATGCTTATTCTTCGCGGCCATTAAAATACTCGGCCGCGCCACCTTCAAAAAAGCCTTGCAAAATCGCCTGCGCCGCTACTTGGTCAAGCACGGATTTTTGTTTTCGGCCAAATACTTGGGCTTCCGCAAGTAGGCTTTCCGCGTATAAGGAAGACATCCTTTCGTCCACCCAATAAACCGGCAAATTAAAACGTCCGTGCAAACGGCGGCCAAACTTGCGGCTCAAACGGGTCAGCTCATGCTCCGTGCCATCGGTATGCGTCGGCAGGCCGACCACAAAATACTTGGGTTGCCATTCTTTGACTAGCTTGGCAATAGCCTCGAATTTTTCATCATTGCTGTTGCCGGTTACCGTCGCCAGCGGATGGGTCATGCCCAACTCGGCATCCCCCTGCGCCACGCCAATACGCGCCTCGCCGAAGTCAAAGGCCAAAACCGTACCTTTTGGTGCATCAGGCATGGCCGACTCCTGAAACCAAGGCGTTCGGATTGACGCCCAATTTTTCAAAAGCGGCGGCATAACGAAGCTCGTAAGGCACATCAAAAAGAATATGCTCATCCGCAGGGACGGTCAGCCAAATATTTTCTGCCAGCTCGCGCTCCAACTGCCCTTTGCCCCATTTGGAATAACCAATACTGATCAAAGCCTTGTCCACCGCACCTTCTTTAGACAAGTTTTCAATTACATCGCGCGAAGAAGTCAGTGCCACGTTATCGGTTACCACCATGCTGTTTTGCCAGCGGCCGATCGGCGTATGCACGACATAGCCGCGCTCAATCTGAACCGGCCCGCCCATCATCACGTTTTCATGTTGCAGACGCAACGGGATATTGCGGTCGGCGGCGGCGAAAATCATGTCCATGGTAATCGGCGAAGGTTTGTTGATGATGATGCCCAGCGCACCTTCTTCATCGTGTTCGCACACATAAATGACCGTATCCGTAAAAAACGGATCATCCATATGAGGCATGGCAATCAGGAAATGGTTGGCTAAATTCATATTCTTTTAATCTATTAAGCTGATTTTATTATTTTTGTCCATCGGCAACCGGCGCGTCCACCACGCACGCACCGTAAACCGCGCCGCCTGCCGGTACCGGCGTATCGGTTTTCGCATGGGCAAAACACGATACCGCGCTCAAAGAGTTCTTCGGCGAACCTTGAACGATTTTATCGCTGTATACCAAATAAGCAAAAGACTTACGTTTCGGATCGTAGTAGCGGATAATCTGCTGGCTCTTAAATGCTATGCTGGCACTGCGTTTGAACACTTGTCGCGGTTTCAAAACCGCAGCCTCGTTATAACGGATGACTTCCGCACTTTGTACGCAGGAAACCGATGCGTCGCTGGCATCTTCTTCCAGATTGACCGTTTCTTTCAAACCGCCTTTTTTCGCGTACGAAATATAACAGGCAACCCCTTGCACATCAGGATCGTCAAAACCTTCCACTTCAATACGGTCGTTTTTACCCAGCATATGAAACACCGTACTGGCGCGTCCGATTTTATCGGTATTGTCACCGCAAGCCGCCAAAACCATGGCACCCAACACTACTAATAAATATTTTTTCATAATATCCTGTCGATGCAGACTGTCAGTTTCCAGGCAGACTAAACCCCGTCCGCCTACTCTATCGTTACTATATAAGACCGTTCGTCCATATTGCAACCCGATATTATTTTCAGACGGCCTGACAGACAGTATAATCCGTCCTATTGTTCCTACTTTGATAGCAAGATCGAACCATGCGTTACAAACCCCTCATTCTCGCCCTGTTGCTCAGTTTCTCCCTGCCAACCTATGCTGCCAAAGACGCGCCGAAAGAAAAAGCGGCCGCCGTCAAAAAAGCTGCGCCCGTGAAAAAAGAGAAAGAAGCCGCCAAGGCAGATGTAAAAAAAGAAACCTCAAAAAAACAAGCGGTAAAAGAAAAAGAGGAAGACAAAAAAGCGGTTAAAGCCAAAGCTGCCAAAAAGAAGGAAACTGCCGACAAAAACGAACGCGCTTCAGCCAAAAACAAAACGGCTAAAGCCGCCGAAGCTGCTGCCGACAATAAAAAGGCCAACCGCAAAGCCGAAGAGCCTAAAGAAACGGCAAAAGACAAAAAAAACTCAGCCGCAAAATCCGGCAAAGCCAAAGAACAAGACAAGAAACCTGTTGAAGATAAAAAAGACAGCAAAGCCAAAGAACCCGTAAAAAAAGCAGATCCTAAGGAAACCAAAGCCAAAGAGCCTGCAAAAAAAGCGGTTGACGACAAAAAAGACGCTAAAAAAGACACAAAAGCCAAAGAGCACAACAAAAAAGCCGAGCCTAAAGTTGAGCCAAAAGCCGCTTCTTCAGCCGAAAACGATTTCAAAGCAGCCGTAACTGCCGCCGCCAACGATATGGAAACCAAGAAATCCTTTGCCAAACGCAACGAGGGTTTCATTATCCATGTTAATGCCACGCTCAAACAGCTGCAACAAACACGCAACAACCTCTCCGGCATCAACCGCAAACAACGCGACGCTTGGGAAAAATTCCAAAAACTCAATGCCGATGCCAACCAGTTAAAAGCCGAAGTTTCCAACACGCGCGCCCAAATTTCGCGCTTTGTGTCCGGCAACTATAAAAACAGCCAGCCCAATGCGGTTGCCCTCTTCCTGAAAAACGCCGATGCCGGTCAAAAAACCCGCTTCCTGCGTTACACGCGTTATATCAACAACGCCAACGACCAAGTCATGAGAGACTTGGAAAAACAACAGAAAGAGCTGGCAGCGCAAGAGCAAAAAATCAACAATGAATTGGCCTACCTGAAAAAACTGCAAGCCAATATCCAAGCTTCCTTGCGTCAACAAGGCGTAACCAATACCGCCGAACAAGCCGAAAGCCGCCGTCAAAACGCGCAAATGGCCAAAGAAGCGCAAAAGAAAATCAACCACAGAGAAAACGAGCAACGCCTCAACAATCTCTTGAAAGATTTGGAAAAACGCAAGGCTGATCAACGCAAAGCCGAAGCCGAAGCGCGTAAAAAAGCCGCCGAAGCCCGTTTGGCCGCCGCTGAAAAAGCCCGCAAAGAGCAGGCTGCCGCCCAACAAAAAGCCGAAGCCGAACGCGCCGCCATGTCTACGCTGACTGACGAAGACATGAAACTGCAAGCCCCGAACACCCAAGGCTTGACCGTCAGCAACGCCAACAGCTTCAGCCGTATGCAAGGCCGTCTGAAAAAACCGGTCAACGGCACACTGGCAGGCCTGTTTGGTCAAGACCGCGGCGATGGCGAAGTTTGGAAAGGCGTGTTCTACAATACCGTTCCTGCTCCGGTCAGCAGCATTGCCTCAGGCACGGTTACTTTTGCCGGCGAACTTGAAGGCTACGGCAAAGTAGTCGTCCTCGACCACGGTGACGGCTATGTCAGCATTTACTCCGGCCTGAACGAAATCGACATCGCCCAAAACTACGCCGTCAATGCCGGCAGCAAGATTGGCACCAGCGGCACTTTGCCGTCGGGCGAAACCGGCCTTTACCTTGAAGTCCGCTACAACGGACAAGTCATGAATCCGCTTTCATGGATTAACTGATGTTTCAGACGGCCTGAGTGAATTTTCCCCTTCAGGCCGTCTGAATTTTCATCATAAACTACAATAAAACACGATTTTCACGCCTGTTCAGCACATTAAACAACAAACTTTTACCTTAAACTTATTGTTCCAAGCGTTTAAATCACATAAAGTCAACGGGTTCAGAGAAAACAAAAACCACTTTGCTTACCGTACACAAAAAGAAAGTCAAACGAATGTCAACAAAATCCACTTTGAAAAAAGTTGCAATCTACACTCTCGGCGCATTTAGCGGCATCGCCCTCAGCCTGAGTGTACAAAGTTTTGCCGCCGAAAAAGACAAAAAAGATAACGAGGCCCTGCCCGTGCAGACCATCCGCACCATGGCAGAAGTGTACGGCCAAATCAAAGCCAACTATTACCAAGATAAACCCGATGCCGAGCTTTTTGAAGGCGCAATGAAAGGCATGGTGTCCGATCTCGATCCGCATTCCGAGTATATGGACAAAAAAGGCTATGCCGAAATGAAAGAATCCACCAGCGGAGAATTCGGCGGCCTGGGCATGGAAATCGGACAAGAAGACGGCTTCGTCAAAGTCGTTGCCCCGATTGAAGACACTCCGGCAGAACGCGCCGGCGTGAAAAGCGGCGATTTCATCGTCAAAATCGACAATACCTCTACCCGCGGCCTGACTGTCAGCGAAGCCGTCAAAAAAATGCGCGGCAAACCGGGTACCAAAATCACCCTGACCCTTTCACGCAAAAATGCCGACAAACCCATCGTCGTCAACCTGACCCGCGCCATCATCAAAGTCAAAAGCGTGCGCCATCACCTGCTTGAAAAAGACTACGGCTACATCCGCGTCTCCCAATTCCAAGAGCGCACCGTTGCCGCACTCAACGAAGCCGCACAAGCCCTCGTCAAAGAAAACAAAGGCCCGCTCAAAGGTATCATCCTCGACTTGCGCGACGACCCGGGCGGCCTGCTCAACGGCGCAGTCGGCGTATCCGCAGCCTTCCTGCAACCTGACGTAACCGTTGTCAGCACCAAAGGCCGCAACAAAAAAGAAGGCATGGTTCTCAAAGCAACTGCTGAAGACTACATCACCACCAGCGGCAAAGACCCGTTGGCCGGATTGCCTGCCGAGCTGAAAACCATTCCTATGACCGTCCTGATTAACGCAGGCTCGGCCTCCGCTTCCGAAATCGTTGCCGGTGCATTGCAAGACCACAAACGCGCCGTCGTCGTCGGCACACAAAGTTTCGGCAAAGGCTCAGTGCAAACCCTGATTCCGCTTTCCGGCGGCAGCGCAGTTAAACTGACCACCGCCCTCTACTACACGCCAAACGACCGCTCGATTCAAGCACAAGGCATTGTTCCTGACGTTGAAGTCAAAGATAAAGACCGCGCCTTTGAAAGCCGCGAAGCCGATTTGGTCGGTCATATCGGCAATCCGTTGGGCGGCCAAGACGTCAACAGCAGCACTGAAACGCCTGCCAACGCCGAAACCAAAGCCGATAAAGACAAGTCCAAAAAAGACAAAGATGAAGACATCTCCAGCCGCCGCATTCCAAATCCGGCCAAAGACGATCAGCTCCGCAAAGCCTTGGACTTGGTAAAAAATCCAGCCGAATGGCAAAAATCTTTGGGTTTGGCAGCGAAAAAACCTGCACCGAAAAAAGATGAGGATAAAGACA
>NZ_KV831670.1:12032-33599 GCF_001837185.1 Neisseria sp. HMSC064D07
TGCACCGAAAAAAGATGAGGATAAAGACAGCAAAAAATAAACCCATCTTTATCCAATAAAAGGCCGTCTGAAAACTTTCCCATTTTCAGACGGCCTATAAACACTTTCCTACTCCAAGGCAAAAACAAACATGAACATTTCCAAACTCATCCTCCCCGTCCTGACCGGCCTATTCCTCTTAAACTCCCCAGTATCATCGGCAGCCAAACCCGAACAAGCCTCTGAAATGTACATTGCCAACAAAATTACCGGTGAAAACCTACACGGTTTCTGGGGCAATGCAGTCGAAAACGAAGAAGGCGCTCTTATCAACACAACCATCTTTAACCCCGACAACACTGGCACAGACATCGCCATAATGAGTTTCAAAGCCACCAACAAAATCTTCACCATCAGACAGGACTTTAATTGGACATTTGACGAGAAAAAACAAGAAATCCACCAAACCGTAACTGACTATAAAACCTCCATCAACGGCAAAGAAGAACAAAACAAACAAAAAATAGGTGAAGAAAGTACCATAAAAGCCAGAATCCTCATCATCAAAGGCCTGCCCGGCATGTTGGAATTGACTGACAAAGCCAGTGGCAACCAAACCAGCTACTTTAAACAAGATCCGGATAAAATACTCAACCATCTTGAAAACAGCAAAAAAACACGCCCATAATCTCAAGGCCGTCTGAAAACCTCCCTCACTTTTCAGACGGCCTTCCCACTAAAATACTGCGGAAACAAAACACCATGGCAAAAGCCCCCAAAACCATCTACCAATGTTCCGAATGCGGCGGCACTTCCCCGAAATGGCAGGGTAAATGCCCGCATTGCGGCGAGTGGAACACGCTTCAGGAAAGCCTTGCCGCGCCCGAACCGAAAAACGCCCGCTTCCAATCTTGGGCGGCGGACACCTCGACCGTCCAATCCCTCTCCGCCGTCACCGCCACCGAAGTGCCGCGCAATCCGACCGGCATGGGCGAACTCGACCGCGTATTGGGCGGCGGTTTGGTAGATGGCGCGGTCATCCTGCTCGGCGGCGACCCCGGCATCGGCAAATCCACGCTGTTGTTGCAAACCATCGCCAAAATGGCGCAAAGCCGCAAAGTGCTGTACGTTTCCGGCGAAGAATCCGCCCAACAAGTCGCCCTGCGCGCGCAACGTTTGGAACTACCGACCGAAGGCGTGAACCTGCTTGCCGAAATCCGCATGGAAGCGATTCAGACGGCGTTGAAACAGCATCAGCCCGAAGTCGTCGTCATCGACTCCATCCAAACCATGTATTCCGACCAAATCACTTCCGCCCCCGGCTCCGTGTCGCAGGTGCGCGAGTGTGCCTCCCAACTGACGCGTATCGCGAAACAGATGGGCATCGCCATGATACTGGTCGGACACGTTACCAAAGACGGCGCGATTGCCGGCCCGCGCGTGCTGGAGCATATGGTCGATACCGTACTGTATTTCGAGGGCGACCAACATTCCAACTACCGCATGATACGCGCCATTAAAAACCGCTTCGGCGCGGCAAACGAATTGGGCGTATTCGCCATGACCGAAAACGGTTTGAAAGGCGTGTCCAACCCGTCCGCCATCTTCCTCGCCAGCTACCGCGACGACACGCCCGGCTCATGTGTTTTGGTCACTCAAGAAGGCAGCCGCCCGCTTTTGGTCGAAATTCAGGCATTGGTCGATGACGCTCACGGCTTCACCCCCAAACGCCTCACCGTCGGCCTTGAACAAAACCGCCTCGCCATGCTGCTCGCCGTCCTCAACCGCCACGGCGGCATTGCCTGCTTCGACCAAGACGTGTTCCTCAACGCCGTCGGCGGCGTCAAAATCGGCGAACCCGCCGCCGACCTCGCTGTCATCCTCGCCATGCTCTCCAGCTTCCGCAACCGCCCCATGCCTGAAAAAACCGTGGTTTTCGGCGAAATCGGCTTAAGTGGCGAAGTCCGCCCTGTTGCACGCGGGCAAGAGCGGCTCAAAGAAGCGGAAAAACTCGGCTTCAAACGCGCCATCGTCCCAAAAGCCAATATGCCGCGCAACGCCAAAGAGTTTCCGAACCTGAAAATCTACGGCGTCAGCAGTTTGCAGGAAGCGATTGATGTTTGTCGTGACGGGGACTAAACCGTTTCGATAATCCGCCTAAAAAAACAATCAGCTAAAAGGCCGTCTGAAAACTTTCAGACGGCCTCTCTTTAAATTTAAATAATTTTGTTATATTATAACGAACGACTTTATTCTATCTTTTCTACTTTATTCTATCTTTTCTACACATCGAAAATCGGAGAGAAATCATGAAAAAAACCGCTTTGCTTATCGCATCTGCCTTCCTGTTCAGCACTGCCGCACACGCCCATCGCGTTTGGGTTGAAACCGCCCACACACATGGCGGCGAATACCTTGAAGCCGAATTAGGCTATGGCGAATTCCCGGAGCTTGAACCCATCGCAAAAGACCGCCTGCACATTTTTAGCAAACCCATGCAACTGGTGACTGAAAAAGGCAAAGAAAACATGATTCAAAAAGGCACATACAATTACCAATACCGTAGCAAACTGCCGGTCAAAGACGGCAGCTACTTGGTAACCGCCGAATACCAACCGACTTTCTGGTCAAAAAACAGCGCGGGCTGGAAGCAGGCAAGCATCAAAGAAATGCCTGATGCAAGCTATTGCGAACAAACCCGTATGTTCGGTAAAAACATCGTCAATGTCGGCCACGAAAGCGCAGATATCGCCATCATCACCAAGCAAGTCGGCCAACATCTGGAAATCGTTCCGCTGGACAACCCCGCCAACGTCCACGTCGGAGAACGCTTCAAAGTCCGCGTCCTCTTCAATGGCGAGCCGCTACCTAACGCCACCGTTACCGCCACATTTGACGGCTTCGACACCAGCGACCGCAGCAAAATCCATAAAACCGAAGCCCAAGCTTTCTCCGATACTACCGATGACAAAGGCGAAGTCAGCATCATTCCATTGCGCCAAGGTTTCTGGAAAGCCAGCGTAGAACACAAAGCCGATTTCCCCGATCAAAGTGTGTGCCAAAAACAGGCGAACTACACTACTTTGACTTTCCAAATCGGTCATTCACATCATTGATTTCTCCATAACAAAAGGCCGTCTGAATATTTCAGACGGCCTTTATTCATCCTATTTAAGGACGATGCGGCGCAAACTGCCATTGTCCCAATTCCAAATTCAAATCAAACAGATTCAGACAGCCTATTGCCACGCGAACCAAGCGTAAACACGGAAAGCCTGCTTTCGCCGTCATCCTTCGCACTTGGCGGTTTTTCCCTTCCGAAATTTTGATTTCTACCCAAAAATCAGGCACAGACTTGCGCACGCGAATCGGCGGCACGCGCGGCCATAAAACATCCGCTTCACCCTCTTCCAATACCCTGACCTCGGCCGGACAGGTGACAAAATCGCCCAAATCTACGCCACGGCGCAACAAATCCAATTTGGCTTCATCTGGAGAACCCTCCACCTGCGCCCAATAAGTTTTAACCTGCTTGAATTTCGGGTCGGCAATCTGCGCCTGCAAACGGCCATTATTGGTCAGCAGCAGCAAACCCTCGCTGTCCGTATCCAAACGGCCGGCCGGATAAAATCCCGGTTTCTCGACAAAATCCTTCAGGCACTGATGTTTTTCATGTGCAGAAAACTGACAAATCACGCCATAAGGCTTGTTTAGAATAATCAAATCGTTCATTTCACACTTTCAGACGGCCTTAGATTCCAAGAAATTCCGGATAATAAAAAAGACACCGTATAAACGGTGTCTTTCATATTTGGCGGAGTAAGAGGGATTCGAACCCTCGATGCAGGTTGACCCCACATGCTTCCTTAGCAGGGAAGTGCCTTCAGCCTCTCAGCCATTACTCCTAAGGAAGTCCGCAATATACGCTTCCTGCCCTCCTTCGTCAAGCATTACCGCCTCAAACTTTCTTAACGCCATGAAATCATTTAAATAAAAATATAATATTTTTTGCACCATTCTGTTTTTATACTTCTTTCATATATGTTAAAATGATTCTGCTTTCTGTAAACTTTTTCTACGCCCATTATTACAAAGGAGTTCGTATGTTACGTTTTTCTGCTTTGGTTGCCGTATCCGCCCTGATGCTTGCCGCGTGCTCACAATCCGGCAATTCCCAACCATCCACTTCCTCCTCTCAAACTTCTACTCCAAAAACAACTGCCGCCGGTTCTGCCTGCCGCAGCATGGGTGAAGGCCATAAAGTCAATGGCAAAGGTCAAAACGATATTTATATGTGTAAAGTCGATGTAGCTTTGAACTCTGCCGAAGCCAAATCCGCTTTGGATCCTAGCATCCGCGTTCACTACGGCAGCACATCCGGCGCAACTTTGACTTCCCGTCAAATCTCCAACTCAGTCGGCAAAACCCCTGATGAAACCTGCCAACGCGCATTCCTGAGCGCGGTTAAACGCTTCCAAAGCACTGCACATCGCAAAAAAGCCAAATCCGTTCACCTGGTTAGCTACTTTGACAAAGTAACCAAAGGCGGTAACGAGTACGAATGCCACATCGCTACATTCAACAGCCGTGTGGTTTTGAAAGGCAGCTTCCACTAAGCAATGTCAAAAATGCCGGACTTCAACATGAAGTTTGGCATTTTTCTATTTTATGGATACGACAACCCTTCACTGCCTGTTGGCCGATCCGTCTTTTGCCGCCTGCTACGACCATGCATCTCTAAACGCAGCCGATTCACAACGTTTGGCTGCCACGCCGCAACTGGCACAGCGTCAAGACTGGCAAGTCAGCCGAGCGTTAAAACAGCAAACCGATTTAGCGACTGTATCACTGAGCCACAGCAAAGGCTTTGCTGCTTTATTGTGTGCGCTTCATCCCTTAACAGCCGGAGTCGATATCGAATTTATCCGACCGCGCGATTTCAAAGCGCTGTCAGCTTTAGTCTGCACGCAGGAAGAACAAGACTATTTGGAAACGGCAAACTGGTCGTCTGAAACGTTTTACCGATTGTGGTGTTTCAAAGAAGCATTGATTAAAGCGGCAAATTTGGATTTTCCGTCGGATATGAAATCGGTCGGCTATGTTTTCGATTCAGGGCAACCCGTCGGTTTACGCGCAGGAAAGCAAACCGATTGGCACGGCACAAGCGCGATTTTAGCGAATACGATGGCACTTGCCTGCGTTTGGAAGGGAAAAGCCGTCGCTCTGCAATGGCAGTTTTTCGGCTCGCTCAAACCCAATGATTTAACCGACCGGCAAACTATCTAACAACTGACAAACTAATAATAATCTGATTTAATTTACTGCACTTTTACTTATTCCACACACCAACAGCAGCATTTGCAAAAGGCCGTCTGAACGATGAATCTTCGCCTCCTAAACCGCCTCTATACTGCCCTTATTCTGTTTCTTACCCTGTTTTTGGTTTATGCCTTTGCTTCACAAGCGCGCATCCAAACCGATTTGACCGCGTTGTTGCCAAGCGAGCAGCAACCCGATGCTTTACTGACGGCTGCAGATAAAGCCGCAGAAGCGCAGCTCAATTCGCAAGTTATTTTGCTTGCAGGCAGTACCGATGCCGAAACCGCTTTTCAGACGGCCTCACAAATTGCCGACGCATGGCGCAAAAGTGGCGTATTTGAACAAGTCGACAGTAGCATGACGCCGAATTTAGACAAAGTGCGGGCGGATATGCAGAAGCTGAGTTTGGCAGTTTTGCCACAAGACGAAATACGCCTGCTGTTTGAGCAGCCGCAAGCCTATTTTCAAGCGCGTGCAGAAGCCGCGGCCAATCCGTTTGCCGCCCCCTCGCCTTTGTCTTTAGAACAAGACTGGCTGGGCTTCGGACGCTTTGTTGCCGACAAGGCCAATCCGCAAAGCCGTTTACAGTGGGACATGGACAACGGCATGTTGTTTGCCGAAGACAAAGGCAAAACTTGGGTATTCTTGCGCGGACGGCTCGCCGGTGGCGATCAATTTTCCGGCAACGATGCCCTCTTACCGCTGATGGCGCAAAGCCGTCAAATCGCTTCGGAAAACGGCGCGGAAACCTTAAGCGCAGGTGGCGCATTGTTTGCTGCCGTATCCAAAGCAGCCGCAGAAAAAGAAAGCCGACTGATGAGCATGGTCGGACTTGGGCTGACCTTTGCGCTGCTGTTGTGGGTCTTCCGCAGCGGCCGAGTATTTTTGCTGTCCTTGCCTCTGGCAGCCGGTATGTTGACCGGATTGGCGGTTGCGTTATTAACCTTCGGCGAAGTGCATATCCTGACCATCGTCATCGGCACCAGCTTGGTGGGTATGTTGGTGGATTTCCCGTTGCACTGGCTTGCTCCGTCGGTATTCGGGCCGTCTGAAAAGACCGTTTGGCAGGCTGAATCGGCAATGAAACATGTCTTGCCAAGTTTTGCCGTCAGCCTGACAATTACCGTCTTGGGCTACGCGCTGCTGTGGTTCACCCCTTTGCCTGTACTGCGCCAAACCGCCGTATTTTCAGGCTTTGCCTTATTTGGCGCGTTTGGTGCCACCGTTTTATGGCTGCCGCCGCTGTTTCGCCGCTACCGTGCCAAAACCGTGCCTTTTGCCGCATTAACCGAAAAGCTCTATTCCTTGTCAGACCGTCTGAAAAATCGCCTGCACAAACGCGGCTGGTTAATCGTGGGCGGAATTTTGCTGGCAGTCGGACTGTGGCGCAGCGACTGGCGTGACGACATCCGTCAATGGGTCAATATGCCGACCGCGATGTTGGCTGAGGTACAACAAATCGGCCGGTTGAGCGGCACAGATTTTGGCGGCAAATATTTGGTGACCGAAGCACAAAGCGAAGATGCCCTGTTGAAGAAAACCGCCGAACTCGGCCGCGCCCTGCAGCCCTTAATTGCGCAAGGCAAACTGTCCGGCATCCAATCGCCCGACCAATTCATCCTGCCGACAACGGAGCAGCAAAAACTGCAAAACCGCCTGCGCGAATTGACCAAGTTGCCTGATAGCTGGAAACCGCTCACAGAAATCGGTATTCCGCGCAAAACTGTGCGCGATGCCCTGCTTCAAGCCGCCGATACGCAACCATTGTCGCTTTCAGACGGCCTGAATACCGATTTGGCAGAAGCTTGGCGTTCCTTGTATTTGGGCGAAGTGGAGCCAGGCCGTTTTGCTGCCGTCATGCGTTTGAACGGCATGACCGATGAAGCCGCCGTACGCGCTGTGGCGCAACATGTCTCCGGCGTACATTGGGCAGACAAGCGCGCCCACTTAAACGAGCTTTTCCACCACACGCGCAATCAGGCCGCATGGTTAAAACTGGCTTCCTATGCGTTGGCATGGCTGCTTTTGTGGAAAATGTTTGGTTTCAAACGCGGCAGCAAAATCCTTGCCGTGCCGCTGGCCGCCGCCATCTGCACCGTTGCCGTACTCGGTTTGGCCGGCATTCCCGTCAGCCTGTTTGCCATGTTCGGCCTGCTTTTAGTATCCGCCATCGGCGTGGACTATGCCGTCTATGCCGCCACCGCACACCACAGCGCGCCGGCAAAATTAGGCGGTATGCTGCTTGCCGCCGCGACAACAGCCATTTCCTTTGCCCTGCTCGCCATCAGCAGCACGCCCGCTGTTGCCGCGTTCGGCATGACGGTTACCATCGGTGTGGCATTCAATATTTGGCTGGCAGGCACATTGTTGAAAAATTAGACAAAAGATGAAGACGATTGAAATTAAGGCGATATTTTGTTTCAACTTCTATCGCCAAGTTGCAAAAGGCCGTCTGAAAAATTTCAGGCGATAGATTAAACATTATTTATCATTAAAATCAAAGGTATTTTCAAATGTCCGTAGAATTTGACGTTGCCGTTATCGGCGCAGGCCCTTCAGGTTCGGTTGCTTCTGCTTTGCTGAACAAACAAGGCTTTAAAGTTTGCGTATTGGAAAAACAACATTTCCCGCGCTTTGTCATCGGCGAAAGCCTGTTGCCGCATTGCATGGAAATGTTGGAAGAAGCCGGTTTTGCCGATGCAGTGCATGCCGAGCCCAGCTTTCAATTTAAAGACGGCGCAGCGTTTTCATGGGGCAGCCGTTACACAGATTTCAACTTTACTGAAAAATTTTCAGACGGCCCCGGCACCATTTATCAAGTGCGCCGCGGCATCTTCGACAAAATCCTGATTGATGAAGCGGCAAAACAAGGCGTCGATGTCCGCTTCGGACACGGCGTAACCGCGTTTGACAACAGCGGCGATGTAGCACGTTTGAGCGTTGAGTCCGATACAGGCGAAAACTATGAACTGACTGCCAAATTCGTTTTGGATGCCAGCGGTTACGGTCGCGTCCTGCCCCGCCTTTTGGACTTGGAAAGCCCGTCCGAGCTGCCTCCGCGCCAAGCCCATTTCACGCATATCGACGACAACATCACCAGCCCGAAATTCGATCGCAACAAAATCCTGATCAACACGCATCCTGAACATCGCGATGTCTGGATTTGGCTGATTCCTTTCGGCGACAACCGCTGCTCCATCGGCGTTGTCGGCATGCCCGACAAACTGGCTGGCGAATCAGAAGCCGTGTTGAAAAAATTTGTGTACGAATGCCCGATGCTGGCGGAAATTTTGGATAAAGCCGTTTGGGAAAACGACTTCCCGTTCCGCTCTATCCAAGGCTACTCTGCCAACGTAAAAACCTTATACGGCAAACATTTCGCCCTTTTGGGCAACGCCGCCGAATTCCTCGACCCAGTCTTCTCCTCCGGCGTGACCATTGCCCTGCACTCTGCCAAACTGGCTGCCGATTTGTTGGGCAAACAGCTCAAAGGCGAAGCCGTCGATTGGCAAACCGAATTTGCCGACCAACTGATGATCGGCGTGAACGCATTCCGCACTTATGTAAACGGTTGGTACGATTTCCGCTTCCAAAATGCTATCTACGCGCCTAACCGCAGTCCTGAAATCAGCCGCATGATTTCATCTATTCTGGCAGGCTACGCTTGGGACACGGATAATCCATTCGTGGAAAAATCCGAGCAACGCTTGTCCACACTTGCCGCATTGGTGGGCGATTTGAAGGTAGAATAAGGACGAATGCCTTTCAGACGGCCTAGACTGAAAACAGAACAGGCCGTCTGAAAATCTACCCTCATCATTAAATATTTTGACCGATAGATAAAACCTTATGCGATTTATCCCTTTGCTTGCCGCACTGCTGCTTTCCGCATGTACGACCTCGCTCCCCCATCCGCAAACGCTGCCACCGCTTTCCAAAGAAGGCCAATGGTTCAAACTTGAGCAGACCAATGCGGCGGGGCAAACCGTTCAAACCAATCTCTTGGCAGTCGAGCCTCATTCAGACGGCATCCGCTTTGTCCAAACCGATGCACTGGGTACGCCGGTATCGCGCCAATCGGTCAGCACCAAAGGCTGGAAAAACGACGGCTTTGTGATGCCCAATGCCAGTTCGCGCCGATTGTTTGCAGCCCTGTTGCCGCTTTTGGCCGCCGAACAAGCCGCTACGCTTTACCCTGAAGCCCGCCAACAAAACGCCACCCATCAAGGCTTCTGCCCTGACGGCAAAGGCGCGGTGTTCAGCTACCGCGAGCGTGATTTGTGGTGTGTCGCCCACCATTCCGAACAATTCCTCATCGGCTTCCCCGACCAAACTTTCTGGACGGTCAGCCCGATTGCAGAAGACTAATTCATGAATACTCCTGTTTATCTCAGCCGTCCGGCACTGACCAGCGCATTGGGCAGCGGCTTGCAAGTTCATGCCGATGCCTTACTCACGCCGTCTGAAAACACACCCCTGACTTTTTCAGACCAATGGGTAAAAGGCAAAACGCATGCTTTCGGTGCGGTCAAAGAAACCCTGATGCCTCTGCCCGACAGCATTCCCGAAGCGCATCGCAGCCGCAACAACCAGCTTATCCTGCACGCGCTTTCGCAAATAGATGGACTGATTCAGACGGCCATTGCACGTTACGGCAAAGAAAGGGTTGCTGTCGTTACCGGTACGTCAACCAGTGGCGCAGATGAAAATATCCCTTTGTTCCAACACGTTGTCGAAGGCGGTGAATGGACGGATGTTCCGTTCAAACAGTTGCAACACACCATGGCTTCGCCCTCCGAATTTATCGCCCAAGTTTACGGTTTGGACGGCTTGCGCTATACCGTCTCCACTGCCTGCACTTCCGGCGCACGCGCCCTCATCAGCGCAGCCCGACTGCTTCGTGCCGGATTGTGTGATGCCGTGATTTGCGGCGGAGCGGATACGCTTTCTCCGCTGACGATTAATGGTTTTGCCTCTTTGGAAGTGCTTTCAGACGGCATCGCCAAGCCTTTTTCTGCCAACCGCAACGGCATCAATATCGGCGAAGCGGCCGCATTTTTCGTGATGACGCGCGATGAAGATTTTGACGGCGAAATGCAATTGTTGGGCTATGGTGCAAGCAGTGATGCCTACCATATGTCTTCGCCCCGCCCCGACGGTTTGGGTGCAGCCCAATCCTTTCAGGCTGCTTTGGATAAAGCCAGTTTGAAAGCAGAAGACATCGGCTGGATCAATCTGCACGGCACCGGCACGCAGCACAACGACAGCATGGAAAGCCGGGCCGTTGCCGAAGTGTTTGGTTGCCATACCCTTTGCACCTCCACCAAGCCGTCCACCGGTCATACCTTGGGTGCAGCCGGTGCGATTGAAGCCGCATTTGCCTGGTTGATGGCCAACTGCCAATACAATCCGGAAGGCAAACTGCCGCCGCAACAATGGGACAACGTACCCGATTCCGAGCTGCCCAACATCGCTTTGACCGACGGTAACAGCCGCTGGCCGTCTGAAAAACGCATTGCCGCCAGCTCATCATTCGCTTTCGGCGGCAGCAATGCTGTTTTGATTATCGGATAAGTCCTTATATTTAGGCTGTCTTTTCAGACGGCCTTTTTCTTTTCCGCAACTTAAAAAACAATAGCATCAAAACAACAACCAAATCCGCCGAAATATGCCATAATAGGCTTAGCACGTTTCTTCTCGCGATGTGCCCGAAAAGAAAAACTTAACCTACATAGAGAATAATCCCATGACTAAATCCACCATTATCTATACCTACACCGACGAAGCTCCTGCATTGGCCACTCAATCCCTGTTGCCAATCGTGCAGGCGTTTACCCGCCACGCCGATATTGATGTCAAAACCAGCGACATTTCTCTCTCCGGCCGTATTTTGGCGGCTTTTCCAGAATACCTGACCGAAGCGCAACGCGTACCTGATGCGCTTGCCGAATTGGGCGAACTGGTTAAACAACCCGATGCAAACGTAATCAAACTGCCGAACATCAGCGCATCCGTACCTCAACTGACGGCCGCGATTAAAGAATTGCAGTCTAAAGGCTTTGCCGTTCCCGACTATCCTGCCGACCCTCAAACCGATGAAGAAAAAGCCGTACGCGAACGCTACGACCGCATCAAAGGCAGCGCGGTAAACCCTGTCCTGCGTGAAGGCAACTCTGACCGTCGTGCTCCTAAAGCAGTGAAAAACTTTGCGAAAAAACATCCGCACAGCATGGGCGCATGGACCAAAGATTCCAAAACCCATGTTGCCACCATGCAAAGCGGCGACTTTTTCCATAACGAACAATCCGTTACCGTACCCGATGCGACTTCCGTATCCATCGTGTTCACCGACAAACAAGGCAACAAAAAAGAGCTGCGCGAGCCTGTTGCCCTGAAAGCCGGCGAAATCATCGACGCGACCGTAATGAGCAAAAAAGCCCTGCTCGCCTTCCTTGCCGAACAAGTGAAAGACGCAAAAGCTAAAGGCGTATTGTTCTCGCTGCACATGAAAGCCACCATGATGAAAGTGTCCGACCCGATTATCTTCGGACACGCCGTCAAAGTATTCTTCGCGCCTGTTTTTGAAAAATTTGGCGACAAACTGGCTGCCGCAGGCGTCAACGTCAACAACGGCTTCGGCAACCTGCTTGCCAATCTGGACAAACTGGATGCGGACACCCGCGCCGCCGTTGAAGCTGAAATCGCTGCCGTTTACGCTGCCAACCCTGATTTGGCCATGGTTGATTCCGACAAAGGCATTACCAACCTGCACGTTCCTAGCGATGTCATCGTCGATGCTTCTATGCCTGCGATGATTCGCAACTCCGGCCGTATGTGGGATAAAGACGGCAAAGCGCAAGACACCAAAGCCGTGATTCCTGACAGCAGCTACGCCGGCGTTTACCAAGCAACCATCGACTTCTGCCGCGAACACGGCGCATTCGATCCGACAACCATGGGTACCGTTCCTAACGTCGGTCTGATGGCGCAAGCAGCCGAAGAATATGGTTCACACAACAAAACTTTCGAAATCGAAGCCGACGGCCAAGTTCAAGTCATCGATGCAGCAGGTAATGTCCTGATGCAACACGACGTTGAAGCCGGCGACATCTGGCGTATGTGCCAAACCAAAGACGCTCCGGTTAAAGACTGGGTACAACTCGCCGTCAACCGCGCCCGTCTGAGCAATACGCCAGCCGTGTTCTGGCTCGACGAAAACCGTCCGCACGACAAGTGCCTGCTCGCCAAGGTTAAAGCCTACCTTGCCGAACTGGATACCGACGGCCTCGACATCCGCGTCCTCGCTCCTGAAGAAGCTGCTAAATTCAGCTTGGGCCGTCTGAAAAACGGCGAAGACACCATCTCCGTAACCGGTAACGTCCTGCGCGACTATCTGACCGACTTGTTCCCAATTTTGGAACTGGGTACCAGCGCGAAAATGCTGTCTATCGTTCCATTGATGAATGGCGGCGGTATGTTTGAAACCGGTGCAGGCGGTTCTGCACCGAAACATGTTCAACAATTCCTCGAAGAAAACCACTTGCGTTGGGACTCTTTGGGCGAATTCCTCGCACTCGCCGTATCGTTTGAACATTTGGCGCAAAAAACCGGCAACGCCAAAGCCCAAGTCCTCGCCGACACTTTGGATGCAGCCACCGAAAAACTGCTGTTGAACGACAAATCGCCTAAACGCAAAGCGGGCGAACTCGACAACCGCGGCAGCCATTTCTACCTCACCCTCTACTGGGCGCAAGAATTGGCGGCGCAAGACAAAGATGCCGAACTGAAAGCCGCATTTGCTCCATTGGCAGCCGCTTTGACTGCCGATGAAGCCAAAATCGTTGAAGAACTCTCTGCCGTACAAGGCAAAGCGGTCGACATCGGCGGCTACTACGCAGCCAATCCTGAAAAAGCGGCACAAGCGATGCGTCCGAGCGCAACCTTTAATCAGGCCTTGTCAGCCTTATAATTAAAGCAATAAAAGGCCGTCTGAACTTTCAGACGGCCTCAAACCTTATGGAAGCACAATGAAAAAAACCATTCTTTCTCTTACTCTCCTCATCAGTGCTCCGGCTTTGTGGGCATTTTCCCCTGCCGAATTGGCACAAACCTTGCAAAAACCGCAAAACGTGCAAGGCAATTTTGTCCAACAACGCCAGCTCAAATCCCTCAGCAAACCCATGACCACCAGCGGCAGCTTTACCCTTGTCCCACAAAAAGGCCTACTCTGGAAAATGCAAAAACCATTTGAAACCACCCTGCGCGTGCGTTCAGACGGCATCATGCAATGGAACGGCAGTCAATGGGTCAACCCAAATGCCAGCAAACTCAACGGCCAAAGCCGCCAAATCAAACTCTTCCTCGACCTTTTGGGCGGAAATACCCAAGGTTTGGAAAAACAATTTGATTTGAAATTAAACGGCAATGAGAAAAAATGGACGTTGACCCTGACTCCGAAAACCGCCATTACCCGCCAAATCTTCAACCGTATCGAAATCAACGGCGATACGCTGGTACGAAAAATCGAATTGGACGAAAAACAAGGCGACAAAACTACCATGCAGTTCAACCAAATCCAAACCGATAAAGCTCTGGACAGCTTCAGCCGTACCGCCCTCTAAATTGTCTATTCCAACAAAAGGCCGTCTGAAAATAGATTTCAGACGGCCTTTTATATTAATCGGCAGAAGGCTGTTGCCCTTTTCGTTCCGCCTTTCTGGCTTCGCGAATGGCTTTAAGTTCGGCCTCTTTCTGTCTGGCTTTTTTCAGCCAAGCCTCCCATTGGTTTGGCGTTTCCAGCGTGATTCTGCCGATTTTGCCTTCGCGGAAATCGGTCAGGATATTTTCAGCAGCCTTTTGGTAGTTGACGCGTCCGCCGCTCAAAACCGCACCGCGTTTTTTGGCAATCCACTCCAACCAAGAAGTATCGTCCCAATGGCTGCTTGGATCTTTGTCGGCTTGATAGCGCTCTTGCAACAGAGCCAGATAATGGCGGCGGAGGTAATCCAAAAGCTCAAGCGCCACTTCTTCTTCGTCCAGCGCGTTACGCCCGACTGCACCGCCGGCCGCAAGGTTGTAGCCACCCTCTTCGACGATAATTTTTGGCCACAACATACCAGGTGTATCGTAAAGCCAGAAATCGTCAGCAAGGAAAAGGCGCTGTTCGGCTTTGGTAATACCGGGTTCATTACCGGTTTTGGCAGATTTTTTGCCGATCATACCGTTAATCAAGGTGGATTTGCCGACGTTGGGGATACCGCAAATCAGAACACGCAGCGGCTTCTCAATACCTTGGCGGTGCGGAATCATGGCGCGGCAGGCTTGGGTAATTTTGCCATGTGCGCCGGTTTCGGAAGAATCAAGCGCAATGGCGCGGGTATCTTGACGACTGTTGTAGTGTTCGAGCCAAACTTTGGTACGCTCGGGATCGGCAAGATCTTGTTTGTTTAAGATTTTCAGTTTTGGCTTGCCTTTGGACAACTGGGCAAGCAAAGGGTTTTCGCTGGAAGCAGGCATACGCGCGTCCAACATCTCAATCACCATATCAACGCTTTTAATGCGTTCGGCAATGGCTTTTTTTGCCTTGTTCATGTGGCCGGGAAACCATTGGATAGCCATGTCTTTTTATTCTTTCTATTCGTATCTGAGGCCGTCTGAAAAATCATTGTTTTTCAGACGGCCTCGGTATTTGGATAATCGGTCAATCAGGATTTAGAGATTGCCATGCTCGTAGCTGTAATACCCTGCTTCATCCATACATTGCTCAAAAGTTTTGGATGTATTGCCACGTTTGGTTCCATTTTGAACTTGTGATTTGCAGGTATTGATTTGACGGGAAACCTCAGCTTCGCTCGCTCCGGTACGGTGCCAACGGTAAGCAGTGACAGGCTCTGTCGCGCAGGCGGTCAAGATAAGCAAGGATAATGCGGTCAGACTGATTTTTTTCATGGTTTCTTCCTTTGAGGCCGTCTGAAACGGCAAGTTAGAGTCCTGCCAAGCTTTGAGCCTGACGGTGGCGGACAAGGAGTTCATAACGGCCTTTGAGGCGCTCGGCCAGTTTTTCCACAACATAAACGGAGCGGTGCTGACCGCCTGTACAACCGATGGCAATCGTTACATAACTGCGGCTCTCTTGTTGCAGGCGCGGCAGCCAGCGGCTAATAAAATGGTCGATGTCATCAACCATTTCTTGAGCCAACGGCTGCTGGCCCAAATAATCTTGAATAGGCTTGTCCATGCCGGTAAAGGGACGTAATTCCGGATCGTAATACGGATTGGGCAGGCTGCGCATATCAAACATAAAGTCGGCATTATTGGGAGCGCCGTATTTGAAACCAAAGGATTCAAGAATGACCAACAAGCCGACACGTTCAATATTGAGCCATTGTTGAACGGCATAACGCAGCTGCTGTGCGTTCATTTTGGACGTATCGATGCAATATGCGATGTCTCTAAGCGGGAAGAGCCACTCTCGTTCTTTTTGCAGGCTTTCCAACAAAGTCAGGTTTTGACCAGACAAAGGGTGTCCGCGGCGGGTTTCTGAGAAGCGGCGAACCAAAACGCCCTCTTCCGCTTCCACAAACAGGACTTCGACTTGATGCCCTTCATTACGCAAATATTGGATTTGCTCTTGCGCTTCTTGGATATTGATACCGGAACGGATATCAACGCTGACACCGAGTTTGGTTTCATCGGCCCGTTCGATGTGGAGTGAAACCAATGATGGAAGCATTTCCAAGGGAAGATTATCGACACAGTAATAGCCCAAATCTTCGAGCTGCTTAAGAGCTACGGACTTTCCCGAGCCGGATAAGCCGCTAATCAGGACGATTTTCATGATTTTGTTCGTTTTCTTTGAGTTGTGTTTGGTGACGTTCGAGAAATTCTTTGGTGCTGTCTTTACCACGCAATTGAAGGATGTAATTGCGTACTGCAGCTTCAACCAATACTGCTAAGTTTCGACCGATTGCAACAGGCAGGGTAACGGAACGGACGCTAACGTTGAGGATAGATTCTGTTTCGGTACGGATGCTCAATCGATCGAGTTGTTTCATGTATCCGTCGTCGGCCGGAACCAAATTGATAATCAGCTGGAGGATTTTTTTCGGACGGATGGAGGTTTCGCCAAAAATGTGGCGGATATTGAGTATGCCCAAGCCGCGTACTTCGAGGAAATCACGCAGCATAGGCGGGCAACGGCCTTCCAGCATTTCCGGGCCGGTACGGAAGAGTTCGACCGCATCATCGGCAATCAGGCTGTGGCCGCGCGAAATCAGCTCCAATGCCAATTCGCTCTTACCCAAGCCGGATTGTCCGGTAATGAGTACGCCCACTTCAAATACATCCAAAAATACGCCGTGCTTGATGGTGGAGGTAGCCAATGTACGTTGCAGATAAATCCGCAAAACGTCCATCAGGTGCGGGCTTTCCTGTTTGGAAGTCAGCAAGGGGATACTGTTGGTATGGCAATAATCGCGTAATTTGGGCGAAACCGGCAAACCGTTGGCGACGATGACCAAAGACATGGGGATGTCGAAAAGCTCACCGAAATCATAGTTGAGTTCGCCCGATTCCAGACGGCGTAAATATTCGGCTTCGGCTACGCCGACAACTTGAATTTGGTTGGGATGGATAAAGTTTAAGTGGCCGACCAAGGCCAAGACGGGTTTATCGGCTTCGACACCGATACGGTTGTCCGCGCCGGAATTGCCGGCAGCCCAAGCAAGTTCGAGTTTGTGCTGATTGTCGGAAAACAGGCGGCGGACGGATATGCTGGGCATGAATTACTCTTCGGTCAGGAGTGTGCGTACTTCTTCGGCAGAAGTCGCAGCCATCAATGCTTCACGGACGGCTTTTTGAGAGAATCTGCCGGCCAGTTTGGACAAGACTTCCAAATGTTCGCCGGTAGCGTTTTCAGGCACAAGCAGGATGAAAATCAAGGAAACGGGTTTGCCGTCGGGCGCATCAAAGGCAACCGGCTCTTTGGTGCGGATAAACGCACCGGTGGCTTTTTTCACGCATGCGTGACGGCCGTGAGGAATCGCCACCCCCTGCCCCAAACCGGTCGAACCAAGCTTTTCACGGGCAAACAGGCAGTCGAACACGTTGGTATTCGGTAATTCTGCTTCATTCTCCAGCAGCTGGGCGGCCTCTTCAAACAGACGCTTTTTGCTGCTGACTTCCAAATCCAAAACGATATGGGACAAAGGTAAAATTTCGCCAATCAGGCTCATGTGTATCTCTTTTAAATGTCGCAAAACAATGGGATTGTACCGATTGTCGGTGCAAATCTCAATCCTGAAGGCGTAATTTACACTCGCCCTGCTAACATTTTCCATGTTGTTTTTGATATTTTTTAACGAGCTAAAAATAATCCAACTGCTTGCTTATATTGAATTTAAAGTAAAAATGCTATCAATAGCAAAACTATGATTCAAATGAAAAGGGGTATGCCCGGCATACCCCTTTTCCCCTTCTTTTCAGACGGCCTCAGCCTAGTTTTTTTAAAACAGTTTGGAAACCAAAAACGACCAAAAATAATGGCAGACCAATCCGCAAAACCACGCCAAACCGATGCGGTTGTTGGCCAAAAACGTTTGGAAACACAACTGGCGATTGCGCGTACGGATGACAACATATTGCTGATACTGCCAATAAACAGTTATCGGCAATATCAACCAATACGGCCAAGTTGCGCCGATTTTAATACCCAACACCGCCATCAATACCGTAAACCAAAAATGACAAAGCATAGAGGCGGTAATATCGTGATGGCCAAATGTGATTGCCGAAGTTTTAATGCCGATTTTCAAATCGTCTTCTTTGTCCGCCATGGCATAAATCGTGTCGTAAGCCAACGTCCATAAGGCATTGGCGGTAAACATCAGCCACGCTTCGGGAGGCACTCGGCCTTGCACGGCGGCAAAGGCCATAGGAATGCCGAACGAAAATGCCAGTCCTAAATAAAACTGCGGCAACGGGAAAAAGCGTTTGGTAAAGGGATATGTGATGGCCAGGAACAAGGCCGGAAGGCTCATCAACCAAGTAAAGCGGTTGAGCTGCACCAAGCATAAAGCTGCCATCAGACACAACATGACGGTCAAAAGCAGCGCTTCGATTTTAGAAACCAAACCTTTGGCAAACGGACGGTTTTTGGTGCGCTCTACTGCGCCGTCAAAATTGCGGTCGGCAAAGTCATTCACCACGCAACCTGCGCTGCGCATCAAAAATGTGCCTGCGGTAAAGGCAATAAAAATATCCGCGTCGGGAACACCTTTAGACGCAATCCACAATGCCCAATAAGTCGGCCACAGCAAAAGCAGTGTGCCAATGGGTTTGTCGACGCGCATCAGTTTGGCGTATATCACCATCCGTCCGACAGCGTAACGCGGTAGAAATTGTAGAAAAAAGCGCCTTATGTTCATTGATGTAATGTGTCGTTGTTTATGTGTCGATTCGGAAGGAAAGGCTTTTAGAGCCTTAGCTCTTATTATAATTTATTGCCGTCTGAAATCAAACAGATCTTAACAATTTAATTTATTGTATTATAACAGAATTATGACAAACATCGGTAATTGGTTTTATTTTCAGACGGCCTTAGCGGTATAAATCTATTAATTTCAATAAGAAATATTCTGTTAATTCCAATGTTTCGCCGTTCCAATCGAAATATGAACGGCGCGCGGTAACAGGCCGTCTGAAAGACGGATGGTCTAAATCGTCAAAACGAAAAAACTCAAAATCCGAACGCTTCAACGGCAATGTACCGTCAAAAAGGCGCTCGCCCAAAGGCTGCGTTCCGCAATCCAATAATTCTGTCCATAGACGGCTATCCGGCCGGCACGCGCTTCTGGCTTGTATCACTGTTTCGCCGTCCAGTTTGAGCAAAACATCGCGCACAAAGATTTCGTCTCCGTTTTCTGCCCCCTTAGTCAAACCCAAATACACCGGCTCGACTGAAAAATCCTTACCGGAAGCGCGCAAAGCGGCAGTTAGCGAAGAAACGGTCAGCAGATGTTCGGCCTTAGACGGCAAAAGACTTGAAGCTTCGGCATGTGAACAAAGCGTGCCACGCGGTATATCAAGCTCCATCTAACACCTCTGTCTTGGCCAACTCCTGCCATTTGGCTTCGGGAAACTCATCTTTCAGACGGCCTTTAAGATATTCCAAAGTATCGCTGGCAACGGTTTCATCTTTGCTGTCGTGAATATGGTTGAAAATCAGGCTGTACAGGCTGATGCCGTATTGTTTGAGCGCGGAGAAGCTGAGCAGGGTGTGGTTGATGCTGCCGAGCCGTCCGCTGGTAACGAGGATGACGGGATAAGCCTGTTGCTTAATATAATCAATGGTCAACAAATCTTCCGTCAGCGGAACCATCAATCCGCCCGCGCCTTCGACCAATACGATTTCGTATTGTGCCGCCAGTTGCTGCGTGGCGGTGCGGATTTTGTCCAAGTCCAACATCCTGCCGTCCAGACGGGCGGCGAGATGGGGCGAGGCGGGATAGCTGAAGATTTCGGGCATGGTCAACTTTTGCTTGTCGGCTTCCTGCATGGGTATGCCCATGATTTTGCGGTGGACGGCGATGTCATCGGCGATGTTTTGGCAACCGGTTTGCACGGGCTTTTGCGTAATTACGCTTTTGCCCTGCTGCAACAATTGTTTTGCCAACACGCCGGTGGCGACGGTTTTGCCGATGTCCGTGTCTATGCCACTGACGAAGTAAACGCCTTTCATTTGCTGTGTTCCTTCAAGATTTGTACGGTTTTGTCGGCAAGTTCGGTCAAGAGGTCGTCTGAAATGACGTAAGGCGGCATGAGGTACACCAGCCTGCCGAATGGACGCACCCAAATGCCCTGCGCCACGCAATCTGCTTGAAAACGCGCCATATCCACACCTTTTTCCAGCTCGATCACCCCGATAGCACCCAAAACGCGCACGTCTTTCACGCCGCGAATGTCCCACGCAGCTTTCAGACGGCCTTTTAAGATGCTTTCGATGCGGCGGATATTTGCCTGCCAATCTTGGGACAAAAGCAGTTTGACCGAAGCGCAGGCTACGGCACACGCCAGCGGGTTCGCCATAAATGTCGGGCCGTGCATAAATACGCCCGCTTCGCCGTGCGAAATCGTTTCGGTGACTTTTTGCGAAGTGATTGCCGCCGCCAGCGTCATATAGCCGCCGCTCAAACCTTTGCCGATACACATAATATCCGGCACGACCTCCGCGTGTTCGCAGGCAAACATCTTACCCGTGCGCCCGAATCCGGTGGCAATTTCGTCAAAAATCAACACGATATCAAATTCGTCGCACAAATCGCGCAATCCGCGAAGATACTGCGGATGATAAAAATACATGCCGCCCGCGCCCTGCACGACCGGTTCCAAAATAAAGGCGGCAATATCCGCATGATGCGCTTCAAACAAGACGCGGACAGGCTGCAAATCCGCCTCGTCCCATTCATCGTCGAAACGGCTTTTCGGATTATCGACAAAATAACGCTGCGGCAGAGCGCTGCCGAAAATATGGTGCATTCCCGTTTCCGGATCGCAGACGGACATCGCGTTCCAAGTATCGCCGTGATACCCGCGCCGCACCGTCGCAATATTCTGTTTCGCCGTCAAACCCCGTGCCTGCTGGTATTGCACCGCCATTTTCAGCGCGACTTCCACCGAAACCGACCCCGAGTCCGCATAAAAAATACGGTCTAGTCCCTGCGGCAAAATCCCGACCAACAACTTGCCCAGCTCCACCGCCGGCTCGTGCGTCAAACCGCCGAACATCACATGCGACATTTGCTTAATCTGCGCCTCAACTGCCTGATTCAAAACGGGATGATTGTAGCCGTGTATCGCACACCACCAAGACGACATCCCGTCAATCAGCCGCGTGCCGTCCGCCAATTCGATGTGCACGCCCTCCGCACGGCGCACCGGATAAACAGGCAACGGGTCGGTCATGGAAGTATAGGGATGGAGTAGATGGTCGCGGTCGAAATCGAGCAGGGAGGAATGTTCAGACATGTTGAAAACAATGGTTTAATCAGTTTCATTATTATATAACATATTTACCTTTTCAGACGGCACGTCTTCCGTACTGCATCAACGCCAATCCGCCCACCGCCGCCAAACAGCCGGCAACCAAGGAAATATGCAATGCCTCGCCCAAAAACCAAGCGGAACACAGAATACCGAATACCGGCACCAAAGTGATGTACGCCGCAGCACTGCCCGCGCCCAAAGTCTTCACGCCTTCAAAATACCACGCAT
>NZ_KV831670.1:33699-80697 GCF_001837185.1 Neisseria sp. HMSC064D07
CAAAGTCTTCACGCCTTCAAAATACCACGCATAGCTAAAGACCGTTGCCCCGACAGACAGGCCAATCAAAGCAAACCAACCCCTGCCGTCCATTTCGGCAAGCATACCAAACGGCAGGCCGTCTGAAATCAACGCAGGCGGCAGCAACATCATTGCACCCAGCCAAGCGGTGGCTACAGTGACCGTCAGCGCATCAATCCCCTGCAACACCGCCCTGCCTATCATCGTATAAGTAACCAAGCAGCAAAGGCTGAAAAACACCAGCACTTCGCCCCACCCTATGCCGCCGCCCGATAAAAATGCCGCAATCTCGCCATGCGTAACCGCCCATATCGAGCCTGCCACTGCCAACAACATACCCGACACAATCTTGCCGTTGAGCTTCTCGCCAAACAGCAAAGCTGCAAAAAACATCGTCAGCACAGGATTGAACGTGACCAACACCGTCGCCCTTGAAGCAGGAAGCCGCTGCAAACCCAGCATAGACAACACAGTAAAACCAAATACGCCGAATGCCGCCGCCAGTGCCAACCCAAGCCATTGTTTGCGCGACAAAACCGCCAAAGTACGCAACCGATACCGTGCAAACAGCCAGCCCAAAAGCAAGATTGCCGCCATCAAAAAGCGCAGCATACCGCCCGTTAAAGGCGGCAGCGCCTGTCCCAGCATCCGCCCCATCGGCCAAGATGCGCCCCAAAACGCCGCCATGCCCAATAGTTTTAGATGGATTGCTAAATGTTTCATGGTGATGGATAACTTGAATAATCGGTTTAGAAAGCGTACAAGCTCGGTTTGGAAGGATAAATTTCCTTAGCCGCCGATACTTAATAGAGTTTGCGCGGATAAAATACTACGCTAATCATTACGGAAACAAAGGCCGTCTGAAAGACTGAAATCCAGCTTTTTCAGACGGCCTTTGCTGCTCAATCAATAAGACTTACAACTCAATGCCTTTGAGTTTTGCCACGGTATTAATGTCTTTATCGCCTCGACCGGAGAGGTTGACCAAAATCACTTGGTCTTTGCCCATTTTCGGCGCGTTTTTCACCGCCCAAGCAACGGCATGGCTGGATTCCAGCGCAGGAATAATGCCCTCAAAACGGCAAAGCAAATCAAAGGCTTCAAGTGCTTCGTCGTCTTTGGCAACGGTATATTCCACGCGGTTGATGTCGTTCAAATGGCTGTGTTCCGGGCCGATGCCTGGGTAGTCCAAGCCTGCGGAAACGGAGTGCGTACCCAAGATTTGACCGTTTTCATCCTGCATCAAATAGCTGCGGAAACCGTGCAATACGCCGATAGGGGCTTTGCTGGTAATCGGTGCGGCGTGATCGGGCGTATCCACACCCAAACCGCCTGCTTCTACGCCGACCAAGCGCACGTTTTCTTCTTCGATATAGGGATGGAACAAACCGATGGCGTTCGAGCCGCCGCCCACGCAGGCAACGGCAACATCAGGTTGGCGGCCGATGGCTTCCAACATTTGTTCTTTGGCTTCATTGCCGATCACGCATTGGAAATCGCGTACCATTTCCGGATACGGCGCAGGGCCTGCGGCAGTACCGATGATGTAGAACGTATCGTCCACGCGGGCAACCCATTCGCGCATGGCTTCGTTCATCGCGTCTTTCAAAGTGCGGCTGCCACTGTCGACGCCGACGACATTCGCGCCAAGCAGCTTCATACGGAACACGTTGGGCATTTGACGTTGGATATCGTCCGCACCCATATACACGTCGCAAGTCATGCCGAAGCGTGCGGCAACGGTGGCAGAAGCCACGCCGTGCTGACCCGCGCCGGTCTCGGCAATCACGCGTTTTTTGCCCATGCGGCGGGCGAGCAATGCCTGACCGATGGTGTTGTTGACTTTGTGCGCGCCGGTGTGGTTCAAATCTTCACGCTTCAGCCAGATTTGTGCGCCGCCCAAATGCTCGGACAATCGCGCGGCATGGTAAACAGGGCTGGGACGGCCGACATAGTGTTTCAAATCATGGCGGAACTCTTCCCAAAATGAAGGATCTTCTTTCGCTGCTTTATAGGCTTCTGCCAATTCTTGCAAAGCAGGAATCAGGGTTTCGGAAACGTACAGGCCGCCGTGTTCGCCGAAAAAGCCGTTCTCGTCGGGAACGTAATAATTTTTCATGGGATTTTTCCTTGTTCGTTTTATGGTTTCAGACGGCCTGATTCAGTACAAGGCCGTCTGAAAGTAAAAATTGTCAGCAATTATAGCCGTTTTCCATTCATCTTGTCGGCAACTAATTGAATAATAATATCAGCAGACAAAATAGGAACAACAGCGTACAGCTCGATGTTGTAAGCAATGCCGCACCCAACGGCGGCGCGATATATTTTTCTTCGTTTTTGTTTCTCAGGCATAGTTTCAATGCCAACATCCCCAGCCACAGCGCCAGCAACCAACAACCCAGAAAGTTAAGCACAAGCAAAGCAATAATCAACTCATTGGTATTTATAGTGCTTACGTTCAAAAATATCCAATTAAGGCCGTTAACAGACATAATGACTGCAGATATTTGTATCACATACAAAAGCGTTCCGCCCAACAATACCCTAATGTGCCATTGTTTGGCCTTCAACCACACTGAGACGACATTAAAAAGCCACCACAAAGCCATAAACGTCATTAAAGAAATTTCATAACGGTCCATCGCCTTACTCCTGAAAAACAGTCAATCCAGCCATTTCAAAAAAAGCCCGATACGCCGCCGCTTTTTTCGCCAAACTCAAAGGATAGGCACGCGAAGTCGAAGGCAGACGCGTCAGGGTCAACTCACGTCCAGCATAGGGGAACAGCACTGTTTCGCCAGTCTTCGGCATTTTCATGCCGCAGCCCTGAATCTCCAACAAAACTTCGGTTGCCTTGCCGCCGGTGGTGCAAAGATGGCGGCACTCGGGCATTTGCGCCAATACTGCCACCAAATCGACGGTTTCTATCACTTTTAAAAATTTATCCGAAGCATTGCCATGTTCGCGTATTGCCTTCAATACGGTCGGACAGGATGCAATCCCCTTTTCACTCAAAAACGCTTTGATTTTATCGGCATCAAACGCCTTTTCGCCCTGCTTTTGAAAATGTGCCGCATCGCCGAAAAACACCAGCCCGTAAACACGCCACATATCGTTTTGAAAATTCGGATAATGAAACTGCATCGCGTGTTTCTCTTCTTTAGGCGGAAACGTCCCCATCATCATGACCGTTGCCTGCGGTGGCAACAAGGCTGCGAAAGGGTGAGACTCGACGATTGGCTCTTGCATATCTGTATTCCGGTTGTTTTTCATTCAAACAAAATTTCCGACGGCCTTTACTGCCTGAATAAACGCCGCCATTTTCTCCCTGCTCTTAATCCCGCCGGAGATTTCCACGCCGCCGGACACATCCACCGCCGCCGCGCCACTGATTTTCACCGCTTCGGCAACGTTTTCCGCAGTCAATCCGCCGGCAAGTATCCACGGTTTGCCGATATTGCCGTGCAACATGGTCCAGTCGAAACTTTGTCCCGTACCGCCGTATTCGGTCGGATGATAAGCATCAAACAGCAAGGCGCGGGCATTCGGAAATTTGGCACAGGCCGTCTGAATATCGGCAGCGGACTGTACACGTACGGCCTTCAAATACGGGCGGTCAAACCGACGGCAAAAATCATCGTCTTCATCGCCGTGAAACTGAATCACATCTATCGGCACCTGACGCAAAATCTCGCGGATGGTTTGCTCGTTTTCATTCACAAACAAGGCCACCACCGATGCAAACGGCGGCAGATTTTTCACAATCGCCTGCGCCTGCTCAATACTCACTGCCCGTTTACTCTTGGCGTAAAACACCAGCCCGATAGCATCCGCGCCCAATTCGGCCGCGGCCAGCGCATCTTCAGGTCGGGTAATACCGCAAATTTTGGTGCGTATGGTGTTCATGGGGATTGCCTTTTTAAATAGATGGGTCGGATATTATATAAGTTTAAGGCCGTCTGAACATGAAATATCAGGTTCAGACGGCCTTAAACTTTAAAACAACCATCAGCCAAGAATATTGGCGGCTGTCAGCTGCGCAACATCTTCATTGTAGAAACGTGCGAACTCTGTGCTGCTTTCAGCTCCTGCGCCCCGATACGCCAAGGTTTTTTGGGCGCTGTTGAACACAAGATACGAGCGGTCGGGACTGAATGTATCCACATCGCGGACAAACAAATCCGCCCAGCCGACCTGGCTTTCTTTCTCATTAAGCAGCGGACGCATGGCGCTCAAATCCAACTTGTCTTTGACTGGATTGAAATCCAGCAAGTGATCCAGTTTGCCCTCGCGGACATCCCATGCAGTAAATGCCACCGTATCTCTACCCTCGCCGGTAACAATGGTATCGCCACCCAGTCCGCCTGCCAGATAATCATTGCCATCGCTGCCTTTCAATACATCGTCAGCCGCGCTGCCATGCAAGGCCGCTACGCCTTTGTTGTCTCCACTGATGCTGACAGACCAATCAAAGCCGTTTTTACCTAAGTCGATTTCGTTACCGTTTGCCGCATATGCCATCTTATCGCCCTGCTGGTGTGCCGTCATTTCCACGCCTTTGAGTGACAGGACGTTACCGGCCGCATCCTCAGTTTGAACCACCGCCAGCATAGGTCGGTCATCCGTATAAATGGCAGAGGTACCGGTTGCGTATGGTGTTTCTTGGGCATCATTACTGCTGCTACCCCATTTCTTTTCAATGCCGTCTGAAAAACCGTCTTGGTCAGAATCCATCAAATAAGGATTTTTGTAATGCTTGTCGATACGTTTACCTTGGGAGAAGTATTGTTCAAGTTTGGTATCAGACTCATAAAAGCTGGTCATATTGTGTTTGCCCCATACATCATCGCTTTTAAAATCCAAAACCTTGGCATTCGGGTATCTGCCCAATCCTTTATGAACTTGGGACGCAGCAGCACCTGCAAATGCAAGTGCACCTGCTCCAATTGGTCCAAACAAAAGCCCACCGACTACTGCACCAATACCCGCACCTGTTTTACCTGAAAAACCATCTCCAACCCATTCGCCTTTGATTACATACGAATTGGTCTCATACAGATGGCGTGCCTGTGTTGTATCCGAGTCGTCCGTGATACGTGTTTTCGCCATTTTATCGGCCATATCCCGTGCTTGTTTTAAGGCTTCAGGCGAGGCTTTGCCCACATTCAAAACAGCCGGATTAAACAGACTGCTGCGTTTAAAATCGCTTGCCCAGTCATAACGCTGTTGCATGGTATGTGCGGCAAAGTATTCTGCAAGATAGCCGCCCAACGAATGTCCGGTCGAATACACATTTTTGGCATGAAGCGTATCAATATAGCGTGCAATTTCATCCAAATATTTGGTTTGCTCCGGCAAATTACCGGTCACAATTTTCAAATCAGCCAAAACATCTTTAATGCTGGTAGCCTGCGTACCTCTAAACGCTACCACGACATTTTCCCAACCGCCCTTCTTGTTCGAATTGCCGAAAATCGCATAATCCAAACCACTTCCCGGACTATCGGCCCTAAGCAATTGCCATTTCCCAACCAGCTCAGATACATTGGCCTGATTGCTAAAATATTTACTGTTAATCTTCTCAGCAATAGAAGCATATTGCGTATTCTACCAATAATCGCCTTTAAATAAAGTATGCAGTTCAGATGGAGAGTGATACGCCAATGAAGAGAACATCCGCAAATCACGCTCGGAAACATTCCACTCCTGCGGATGGCGGTCGATAGCATCGACCAAACCGTCGCCATCACTGTCTTTGGTAAAGATAGAATGTTGCGCCTGTTTATAACTGGGTCGGACAATATCATTGGCTCTTTTTTGAGTGGCAATATTTTCCCAATACTGCAAAGAGGCCGTCTGAAGATGCTGCCCTTGTACGGCGGCATGTGTGACGGCATGACCATCTTTATAAAGCACACGCATGGTTACGCTGTCTTCGCTGGCATCGTGCTCGGGATATTTGAAGATTTCAGCAACATCCATTTCCTTATCCGCGAATTTATACTTAGATACAGATGAATAGGTCTTGTGTTGCTCTTTAAGGGTCAATGTTTCGCCTGTTTCACGAATCGTAAATACCCAATCTTTAAGGGCAGGATTACTAGCGCTTGGACGAGTAGTAAGACTGATATCCTTCATACTCAAACCTTCAAAATGAATGCTGTTATGACCCAGATTGTCTGAAATGACATCATGGCCACTGCCACGGCGGAATACATAAGTATCGTCTCCGCTACCGCCTTCAAGCGTATCATTTCCTTCGCCGCCATCTAAATAATCATTACCGGCATCGCCGCGTAAAATATCGTTGCCGGTACCGCCGTAAAGTTTGTCGTCACCATCGCCCGCCAACAGCAAGTCATAGCCTGTCTCTCCTCGAAGCACATCATTGCCGCGGCCTCCGATCAAACGGTTATTGCCGATGTTGCCGATTAAGACGTTGTCGGAATGGTTGCCGAAGCCGAAATAATTGCCGCTGCCGGTCAAGGTCAGGTTTTCGACATGAGTTGGCAAACGGTAAGTCATACCTGTGTAGACCGTATCAATGCCGCCATTGGCTTCTTCGATAACGACATCGTTTTGACTGTCTACATAATATGTATCGTTGCCATTACCGCCGCGCATTACGTCTGCACCGATTCCGCCGTCTAAAACATCGTCGCCTTCGTTTCCTTCCAAATAATCGTTGCCATGATCGCCACGCAAAATATCGTTGCCGTCGCCACCATAAAGTTTGTCGTCATCATCGCCTGCCAGCAGTAAGTCATTACCCGCCCCACCGTAAAGAACATCCTTGCCACGTCCGGCGCTCAAACGGTTGTTGCCGCTGTTGCCGATGAGGACGTTGTCGGAATTGTTACCGAAACCAAAAATATTATCGTGGCCGGTCATCGTCAGGTTTTCAACATAATTCGGCAACGTATAAGTCGTATGGGTATAAACCGTATCCGTACCCTCGCCGTACCTTTCAACAATTTGGTCATTCCGGTTGTTCACAATAAAGGTATCGTTTCCTAAACCGCCGTAAAAAATATTGTGTCCCAAGCTGCCATACAGCACATCATCACGACGCGTACCGATAATAACTACGGACTCTTCGTTATTAGGTTGGTTTTGAGTTTCAGTCATTTCTTTTCCCTTTGTTAAATTTAATTTGAATGTGCAATAATGCGTTTAGATTATATAAGCAAGCTAAAAACAAGTGAATTTATTCAGCCGAACAGATTCAAAATGCTTATCAAATTAACAACAGTTATAAAATGACTTTGTAATTATTACCCTATCTTTAAACTGCCTATTTTTTCATCACAATTAATTTATTCTTTATTATCAAATATCAAACCAAACTATCCACAATTGGATTCACACAAAATTTGGATAATGCCCATCAATAAAAAATATTAAGGCCGTCTGAAAAAGTCTTTCAGACGGCCTTTTAGCCTTTTTACTCAAACGGTTTCTTCTGCCAATAAAACTTATCCTTTTTCAGACGGCCTTGAAATATATCGCCCTGTCCCAAAGCAAACACCAACGCGCCTGACAAATCCGTTCTCAACAAAGTAATACCATGCGCGCGGACACGATTTTGTACGGCAACGGTCGGATGTTTGTAGGCATTGGCATAGCCGCTGGATGCCACGGCATATTGTGGCGAAACCGTATGCAGAAAGCTGCCTGACGAAGCCGTGCTGCTGCCGTGATGTCCCAATACCAACACTTGACTATACAGCGCATTGCCGTATTTCTCAATCAAACCGGCCTCGCCCTTCACGCCCAAATCGCCGGTTATCAACAAGGCTTTGCCGTTTGCCACAACACGCAATACGCAGCTTTGGTCGTTATCTTCCTTGCCCGCATTTTCAGACGGCCTGAGCAACTCGAAATCTACGCCGTCCCATTGCCATTTGTCTTCTTGGCAAAACTCCGCATTCGGATAAAACTCAGGTTGTCCGGCAAGCAATTTATCGGTACCGACAGCCGCTACACTTTGAAAACCACCGTCATGATCAATATCATGGTGCGACAAAATCAGGCTGTCCAAACGGCGCACACCCATAGCATTCAAACTCGGCACAATACCTGTTTGCGCCACTTGCTCCGTTCCTGTATCAAACAAAAGATTGCGGTTACGCGTTTGCACCAACACCGACAAACCTTGCCCTGCATCCATCACCGTAACTCTTGCCACCCCCTCCTCCAACTTGGCAGGACGGTAAAACACAAAACCCAATAAAACCAGACATGCCCAAGGTTTCAAGCCTATGCCTTTAGGCAGCAATAACAGCAAAGCCGCCATCATCGCCAACACCAGCAAAGGCACGGGCGCCGCTGCGACGGCAAATTCAGGCGATACCGTAGCCAGCCATACCAAACCGCGTAAAGTATATTCCGCCAAAAATGCCGCTACCAACTGGACAAGTTCAAACGGGAAAACCGAACCCAGCAAAGCCAACGGCGTCAACACCCAAGAAAACCAAGGAATAGCCAGCGCATTAACCAACGGACTGAGCAAAGGTAACGAAGCAAACAAATAGCCCAGCAATACCACCGACAATACCGTTGCCGCCCATTGCCCCCGTACAGCCAAACGCCAACCCGACTCTTTCAGACGGCCTGATGAAGCCCAAATCAAAACAGCAACCAAACCGAAAGACAACCACGTTCCCACGCCCAATACTGCCAACGGGTCCAACAGCAAAACAACGGCCAAGGCCTGCCACCACGCCGTCCAGCCCGAGCCGCCACTGCCGCGCCACCATGCCCACGCAAACGCAGCCAACATCAACACACTGCGTTGCGTCGGTACAGAAAAACCGGCCAAAAGCGCATAAAACAAAGCACCGGCAACACCGCCAGCCAATATCCACACACGCGGTTTTGCCGGAATCCACGGCAAATAACGGAAAATTCGCTTAATCAGCCAGGCAAACAATACCGCCACCATCGTCACATGCAAGCCCGAAATACTGACCAAGTGCGTCAGTCCCAAAGGCCGGAATGCCTGCCACAAAGGCGGCCGCAACGCCGATTGCTCGCCAATACTCAAAGCACGCATCAGCCCTATGCCGTCTGAAAACTCAGGATATTTGTCCGCCGTTCTCTGCCAACTCCGGCTTGCCGCATCACGCATATCAGCCAAACCAAAACCACCACCTTGCCGCACGAGTTTCCTGTCGCGCCCCAAAGTACCCATGCCATCGATACCATTGGCCAAAGCCCATGTTTCACGGTTCAAACCGCGCACATTCACTTCACCGATTACCGGCCTTACCCGCGCCGATACAGACCACCTGCTGCCCACCGCCCAATCGCGCCGCTGATAATCCGACAACATCAAATCAAAAGCCTGCCCACGCCCATCCCAAGCCCTTGCCGCAAACTGCACACGCCGATCATCATCACGCGGCATATCCGCCACTTCAACCGTCAAAACTTTAGCCGTCACCTCCCCTACAGGCCATTGACCGGCCAACACCAGCCCTGTCCGCCACACCCCAAACGCCATGCCCATACAAACAGCCAGCACCAACCAAGCCACAGCAAATTTTCGACACAACGCAAGCGCGCCAATGATTACAGACAACCAAACCCACCATGGCGGCACAAACGGCAAAGCAAACGAAAGCACTACCCCAACCACCCAAGCAGGCAACACAAACTGCCACGCCATGAACGTTTTTCCTTAAATTATGATTATTAGATATGTAATAATAAATGCTTTTATTAGATTATGACAAATGCCAACCTGCATGAGCAGATAAAAAGAGAGGTTCAAATCATTTCAAAACCGATATACGCAAAAAAGCGCAACCTGAAACAGATTGCGCTTTTTTATAAACTGGCACGCCCACGGGGAATCGAACCCCGGTTACCGCCGTGAAAGGGCGATGTCCTAACCGCTAGACGATGGGCGCGGATAAATCTTGTGGCGCACCCGGAGCGATTCGAACGCCCGACCCTCTGGTTCGTAGCCAGATACTCTATCCAACTGAGCTACGGGTGCATCAAGAAAGATTTGAATTATAAAGAGAGGGCTATTTACTGTCAAGCGTTTTATTTGGAAAACTTGCAGACAGCGTGTAAAATGCGCATTTGCTATTGAATTTACAGAGAATAAAATGTCAGATTTCGCACGCTGGCCGCTCTTATCCGAAGCATTTTCCCGTTTGGGACGGCCTGTGGTCGTGGTGGATTTGGAGACGACCGGTGGAAATTTCTATCAAGACAGGATAACGGAAGTCGCCCTTGTTCGTTTTGAGCAAGGAAGCGCCACACATTACGAGCAATTGGTCAATCCTTGCCGCAGCATACCCGAATTTGTTGCCAGACTGACCGGGATTCATGATGAAACAGTGAAAAACGCGCCTGTCTTTGCCGATATTGCAGCCGATTTGTTGCCGCTATTGCAAGGTGCAGTGGTTGTTGCCCACAACAGCCGCTTTGACTACACCTTCCTGCGCCACGAGTTTGCCCGTATCCATACTGACTTTGCCGCCCCCTCGCTCTGTACGGTTCAACTGTCGCGCCGCCTGTATCCTGAATTTTACAAACACAGCCTCGACAGCATTATCGAACGCACCGGCATACAGACGGCCAACCGCCACCGCGCCATGACCGATGTTGCCGCATTATGTGATTATCTCGAATTAAGTTTGGCAGAAAAAAATCATCAACAATGGGACGAACACGTCCATGTATTGATGAATCCGAAAATGTTGCCCACTTGGTTGCCTGATTCGCTTGCCCACCAGCTCTATGCCCTGCCCGACAGTTACGGCGTATTGGTTTGGTTTGACCATTTCGGCAAAGCCCAAGCCATTGAAGCACATGAACGCGCATACAGCGAAACCGCCACCCTGCTGCACAGCAAAAAACTGCCGCCGCACATCAAAGCCGCAGCCTCCATCCGTTTTATTCCGGCAGTCGGGCAGCTCCATACATTATGGCTCAAAGCCCAGACCATGCAGGAATACCAACTGATGCCGTCTGAAAAGTCCACATCGTTTTCTACCGTCCGCTTTATCGCTGACGAACACGGCAGCCTTCAAGCACGCATTGTCTTGTTAAACAGCGGCACCAGAAACTGGCGTCCATACGGTTTATTTGCCCACAAAAAAGCAGCCAAACGCGCTTTGACCCAATGGTCGCAAGAACACAGGCTCTGTCCAGATTCACTCAACATTTTGCCGACCAGCTACGCAAAGGGCGAACCCTGCCCTGTCGAGGCCGTCGGAAAATGCAACGGCGACTGCCGCCAGCCAAACGGCATCAAACATCAAAACCAACGCATTACCGAGCTTGCCGCCCTACTCCCCGTAACCGATTGGGGCAAAGCGCACGAAATTGAAATTACCGAAACCGACCCCCTGACTGGAAACAGCATTACCCTGCTCTGCGCCGGCGGCGCGTTGGCATTGCCTGATGGAAGCTGGTATTTCGACAGCAGCCTGCCTCTCGTGATTAAAAACAAATTCAGGCAAGACAAAGAAAATATCCGTTTGATTGCTTAAAACAAGGCCGTCTGAAAACCAAATTTTCAGACGGCCTATTGTGAATAACTTTCCGCTTTATTCTCAAAATAAAACTCTGCCTAAATTTTAATCAGAACTTATTTTTATAATAGCAATCAAATACTAAACCGATTTATACACAAGCTGTTCACACAATTTTCAATGAAAGCTGTGTATACCCAGCCCAACGAGTAAACCATGAACAACCCTGAAATCATCTTCTTTGACATCGACGACACCCTCTACCGCAAATACACAGATACCTTACGTCCTTCGGTCGCACAAGCCATGCGCGCATTGAAAGCCAAAGGTATTCTGACAGCGATTGCCACCGGCCGTCCGGAAGCCGCCATTCCCGCCAAAGTCAAAACCTTAATTCAAGAATGCGGTATCGACATGCTCGTTACCATCAACGGCCAATATATTTCCTTTCGCGGTGAACCCCTGCAAAGCTACCCTTTGGACATTGCCGACATCGAAACCGCCATCAACCTGCTTGAACAACACAAAATAGACTACGCCTTTGTCAACAACCAAGAAATTGCCGTTTCCTCCCATTCGCCGCGCGTTGTCGAAGGCTTATCGCATATCCTGCCCAACTTCCTGACGGACAAAGAATATTTCCGCAAACAACCTGTTTATCAAATGTTGGTCTTTGTGGATAAGGAGGAAGAAAAAATCCTGCAACCGCTGACCCAGCAACACGGCTTCAAATCCGTCCGCTGGCATGAATATGCTGTGGACCTGCTGCGCAAAGAAGGTTCAAAAGCACGGGGCATCGCCCACGCAGTGGAAAAACTGGGCATTGATATGAGCAAAGTGATGGCATTCGGCGACAGCTTTAACGACTTGGAAATGCTGTCAACCGTCGGCTTTGGCGTTGCCATGGGCAATGGCGAAGAAGCAGCCAAAGCTGCCGCACAATTCGTCTGCCCAAGTGTCGATGAAGACGGCGTATTGCGTGGCTTGCAAGAATTGGGCGTAATTTAAAACATCAAATCAAAAGGCCGTCTGAAAAAATGTTCAGACGGCCTTGTTCTATCAATAAACTTCCTGCCTACTTCGGCAATACCAAAAAGCTAATCAGCAACTCTTTAAATACGAATCCAAACACACCCAAGCCCAAAACCAAGAATAACATGGCAATGCCGAATTTGCCGGCTTTGGATTCTTTACCCAAGTTCCAAACGATAAAACCTAAAAAGATAATCAGGCCGGTGAGGAGGATTTTCATTGCCCACGAGGCGAATTCTGCTTCAGACATTATTTTTTCCTTTTATTCTTAAGATGTGTGTTTAATTGCTTTCAGACGGCCTATTAAAATTTAAGGCCGTCTGAAATTTGTTTTTAGATTATTTGTTCAATGCTTGTTGCAAATCATCAATCAAATCGTCAACGTATTCCAAGCCGACAGAGAGGCGGATCAAGCCCGGGCGGATATTGGCGGCAAGTTTTTCTTCAGGCTGCATCCGGCCGTGCGTGGTTGTCCACGGATGGGTGATGGTCGAGCGCACATCGCCGAGGTTGGCAGTACGGGAGAAAAGCTCCACGCCGTCCACAACTTTCCATGCGGCTTCTTGGTCGGCGACTTCAAAGCCGATGACGATGCCGCCACCGTTTTGTTGCTTGCGGATAAGCTCTGCCTGCGGATGGTCGGGCAAACCGGTGTAATATACGGCTTGGACTTGCGGCTGTTGTTGCAGCCATTGGGCGATTTTTAATGCATTGTCGAACTGTTTTTCCATACGCAGCGACAAGGTTTCTACACCGCTCAACAACTGCCATGCGTTAAACGGAGACATTGCCAAACCGCAAGAGTTGCAATATATGGCAACTTGCGTCATCAATTCTTCCGAACCGGCCAATACGCCGCCCATCACGCGGCCGTGGCCGTCGATGGCTTTGGTTGCGGAAGAAACGGAAATATCCGCACCGTGTTTCAAAGGCTGCGAACCGACGGGCGATAAGAGGCTATTGTCCACCACCAAAAGCGCGCCGATGCTGTGCGCCAGTTCGGCTAAAGCTTCCAAATCGGCAACTTCGCCCAATGGGTTGGACGGAGTTTCCAAGAAAAACAGTTTGGTATTGGGCTTGATTGCCGCTTTCCATTCATCTACATCAACCGGCGATACATGGCTGACTTCGATGCCGAACTTGGTAACGATGTTATTGATGAAACCGACAGTTGTACCAAACAGGCTGCGGCTGGAAATAACATGATCACCAGCTTGCAAGAAGGTAAAAAACGCTGCCTGAATCGCGGACATACCGGTCGAAGTGGCTACCGCGCGCTCTGCGCCTTCCAATGCGGCAATGCGTTTTTCAAAAGCGGCAGTAGTCGGATTGGCTGTACGGGTATAGGTAAAGCCTTTAATTTTTTTGGAAAACAAATCTGCCGCATGTTGCGCGCTTTCCCACATGAAGCTGCTGGTCAAAAACAGCGCCTGATTGTGTTCGCGATATTCGGTCTGCTCTTTGCCGCCCCGGATGGCCAGCGTTTGCGGATGAAGTTTTTTGTTCATTTATTCTCCAATCTACTGTGTATTCCAATGGACGGAACAATATTTTCCGTCTGTTTAACTTGTTAACATTTTGCGCCGATTTCTACCATCTTTCAAGCCGAAGGCCGTGTTTCGGGCTGTCTAAAAAAACAGAAAAACCGTTTTTACTGATAAAGGCGGCCATCGTGTTTCAACCAGCCGTCAGTATGCCGGCCTGACGGGTCATGGTGCGTCCAATGGATAACGCCGCCCTGCTCCGACCATTCGTATTCGCCGTAAAATGCTACTTTATCGCCTTTTTTCAAACCCTTAATCTTATCGGCAAGGTCGATATTGTGTGCCACCAAAAGCGTCTGGCCGCTGGAGAGCTTCAAGATAAAGCGTTGGTGGCGCGTGCCTTTGTTGTCATCCGGCAGGGTTTTCCATACCGAGCCCTCGCCCTCAACCTGAATATCGCTTTGTTCGTTTTCAAACGCCTGTTTCAAAACCACTTCGGCTGATTCTTTACCCGAACCGATTTGCTGCTGAACTGTATCGGCATTCTTTTTACCCGCATTATTTTGTTTTTGAACGGCTTCTATTTTCTGCTGATTCTGCGATTGTACCGGCTGCTTGTTTTGCATTTTGTTATAGGCAAATACGGCAACCAAAGCAATCAGCAATACAATGATTTTATTTTTATTCATAACAATCTCAAAAAAAATGCCCGATTCTGCATCGGGCATATCAACTATTTAGAAAGGATATTTATCACGAAAACGTGAGCCGCTATTATACACGCTTCGTAAAATTTTAAGGGAAATTTACGCCGAAGGCCGTCTGAAACTTTTCAGACGGCCTGGATACTCAACGGCGGTATTTCATTTCAGTCTTCATATCGTCCAAGATACGTTTGACGTTGTGTTCCAATACATCCTCCACCAAACCCGGTGCCTGCTCGTTCAGCATTTGCTGCAACTGATAAGTGAACAAGGCCATTTGTTTTTGCACGGCAATCCGAATCATGCCGTTGACCGCATCGGCCACATGAGGGCGCAAACGCTTAATCAGACGCTCGGTCAAATCTTTTTCAGAAACGCAGAATACTTCCCGACGGCCAATCGCTTGCGGGTTCAATACATTGATATGGACATTAATGGCCGGTTCTTGTTCAAGGCCGTCTGAAACCGCCTCTTCAGCCGCTTCCGCATCATCATTTTCCGTTTTTTCAGTTTCTTCCACTTCAGGCGCATCAAAATCTACGGCACCCGATTTCGGATTCAGTCTGACGGTTCGGGTCGATTCAATGTGACGCTCTGAAGCCGCAGCCTGCAATGCCGATTGCGCGCTCAACCAGTTGTCCTGCAAAACCACCATCGCATCGGTTTCCACTGCTTCGCCATCGTCTGCAAGGGCAGTATTGTGTTCCAACTGCCAACGGTACAAATATTCTTCCAATACTTTTTCACGATTGTCAGCATCCAGTTTATATTCTTTTTTAGACGCGGGTTTGGACGCAGCATCGACAGCTTCGTCCGATTTTTTGACCAATGGCGCATGAGTCGGCGCAGTATTAAATTGTCGTGCCTGACGCAATCTTTCCAGGCGTTTTTCCCAATTCAGGTCTTCTTCCTCGAGGGCTGAGGGGTCAAGACGGTTGTTTTCCATAATAATCTCGTTTTTTCATTTTTATTGTGAACCGCATTCAAACAAAAAACACTTGAACTGCGGCCGATGGTTGGACATATCCGGCAAGCCGGCGCAAGCGTCACATTTTAATATTAATTCACTATATAATCACTATTTTATTTAATATACCCTCAAGGATACATCATGAGCAGCATCGAACAACGCCTCGAATATCTGGAAGAGGCCAACGACGCTTTGCGTATGCAAAACCACGTCCTCGCCACCGCCCTCAAAGGCCTCATCCGCTCCCTGCCCTCCGACATGGCCAACGATGCCGTAGAATCCATCCAACTTGCCTTTGAAGACGCGTTGGCGGAATTGAGCTACGAAGACAGCCCGCACACCGACCTCTTCCATGACGTAACCTACGCATTTTTCCGAGAAAAAGACCACTGATTTCGGCTAGTTTGTTCACAAAATTATGCTAAACTAAGATTTTATCCGTTAACATTTTATTAAGAAAGCACATATCATGAACATGAAAAAATGGCTGGCCACTGCCCTCGCTTGTTCCGCCCTTGCCCTGACTGCCTGCGGCGGTCAAAGCAACAATGCCTCTGCTCCTGCCGATAAAGTGTACCGTGTCGGCTCCAACGCCGAGTTTGCCCCATTTGAATCTTTGGATTCTGCCGGCAAAGTAGAAGGTTTTGACGTAGATTTGATGAATGCCATGGCCAAAGCCGGCAACTTCAAAGTCGAATTCAAACACCAGCCATGGGAAAGCCTCTTCCCTTCTCTGAACAACGGCGATGTGGACATCGTTATGTCCGGCGTAACCATCACTGACGACCGCAAACAAAGCATGCTCTTCAGCGATCCATACTTTGAAATCACCCAAGTTGTCCTCGTTCCAAAAGGCAAAAAAGTAGCTTCTTCCGAAGACCTGAAAAACATGGCCAAAGTCGGCGTGGTAACCGGCTACACCGGCGACTTCTCCGTTTCCAAACTCTTGGGCAACGACAATCCGAAAATCGCCCGCTTTGAAAGCGTTCCCCTGATTATCAAAGAATTGGAAAACGGCGGTTTGGACTCCGTCGTCAGCGACAGCGCGGTCATTGCAAACTATGTGAAAAACAACCCGACTAAAGGCTTGGATTTCATCTCCCTGCCTGACTTCACCATCGAAAACTACGGTATCGCTGCACGCAAAGGCGACGAAGCAACCATCAAAATGTTGAACGATGCGCTGAAAAAAGTACGCGAAAGTGGCGAATACGACAAAATTTACGCCAAATACTTTGCTAAAGAAGGCGAAAAAACCGAAGCAGCCAAATAATCCGGTATGACTTCCTAAACTAAAGGCCGTCTGAAAACTTTTCAGACGGCCTTTAATCTGGTTAACGCCATTAAACGTAAGCATCCCTTATAATCCGCTTGTTTTTATCCTTCAAATGAAAGACGCGCCATGATCAAACCCCTTATCCTCAGCCTCGCTGCCGCAACTGCTTTGGCCGCCTGCTCCGCTTCTGAAAAACAAGAATCTCCTAAGGTCGGCGTGGCCAATCCAGCTTCTGAATTCTGCGTCAAACAAGGCGGAAAATCCGAAATCAAAAAAGACAAAGACGGCAATGAATACGGCGTGTGCCACTTGCCCGACGGTAAAGTCGTTGAAGAATGGGAATATTTCCGTCAACACAACAAATAATTGCTAAACCATATAAAAGGCCGTCTGAACCCAAGTTTCAGACGGCCTTTTTCTTTTAAACAGCGATTATTTTACTTCCAATTTGGTCACGCCGCCCATATACGGTTGCAACGCGGCAGGAACATTAATGCTGCCGTCAGCATTTTGATGGTTTTCCAATACCGCCACCAAAGTACGGCCGACTGCCAAGCCTGAGCCGTTCAAAGTATGCACCAAACGGTTTTTACCGTTTTCATCTTTGAAACGCGCTTTCATGCGGCGAGCTTGGAAATCTTCGCAGTTGGAGCAGCTGGAAATCTCACGATAAGTATTTTGCGCCGGAACCCAAACTTCCAAGTCGTAGGTTTTAGTTGCGCCGAAACCCATGTCGCCGGTACACAAAGTGATCACGCGGTATGGCAGTTCCAATGCTTTCAAAATATTTTCAGCGTGGCCGACCATTTCTTCCAGCGCTTCGTATGATTTTTCCGGATGAACGATTTGCACCATTTCCACTTTGTCGAATTGGTGTTGGCGAATCAAACCGCGCACGTCTTTACCGTATGCGCCCGCTTCGGAGCGGAAACATGGGGAATGCGCAGTCAATTTTAACGGCAAATTGCTGCTGGCCACGATACTGTCGGCAACAGTATTCGTCAGCGTTACTTCGGCGGTCGGAATCAGATATTGCGTTTTCTTACTCTCATCACCGCCGCGGGTAACGTGGAACAAATCTTCTGCAAATTTAGGCAGTTGACCCGTACCTTGCAGGGTCAGGTCATCCACAATGTAAGGCGTGTAATGTTCGGTATAGCCGTGTTTCAGCGTGTGCGTATCGAGCATGAATTGTGCCAGTGCGCGGTGCAGGCGGGCGATTTGACCTTTCATGACGGTAAAGCGCGCGCCGGAAAGTTTCGCACCGCCTTCGAAATCCAAGCCCAAAGGCTCGCCCAAATCAACATGGTCTTTGATTTCAAAGTCAAATTCTCGCGGCGTACCGACTTTGCGGACCTCAACGTTTTCAGTTTCGTCTTTACCGACAGGCACACTTTCGTGCGGCAGGTTCGGAATACTTAGCAACCAAGCATCCAATTCTTTCTGAACGGCATCCAAATCAGCGGCAGTCTGCTCCAAATCCGCTTTGATTTGGGCAACCTGATCCATTGCAGCTTGAGCCTCTTCGTGTTTGCCTTGGCCTTTCAACGCACCGATTTGTTTAGAAATACTGTTGCGCGAAGCCTGCAACTCTTCTGTTTTCACTTGAACGGCTTTGCGTTGTTCTTCCAAAGCGTTGAAACGCGCGGTATCAAACTCGTAACCGCGTGCGGCCAAACGTTCGGCAACCGCGGCGGTATTGCTGCGGAGCAATTGGATGTCTAACATTGTTTTCTCTCGTTAAGATTCAGAATGGCATTATTGTAAACCAATTTAAAGATATTTTCACAGCGACAGGCCGTCTGAAAACAAAAAACGCCCCTGCAAAAGCAGGAGCGTTTTTTAAGAATTTTGGCACGCCCACGGGGATTCGAACCCCGGTTGCCGCCGTGAAAGGGCAGTGTCCTAGGCCTCTAGACGATGGGCGCGTAACCGAAGCGCGAACTATACAGAAAGCCTTTTCTTCTGTCAACGCCTTTACTGCATTTTTAAAGATGCTGCCGATTTCCGTATGTTATTTTCCCTGTATAATGCCGGTTTTAATAAAAAGGAAAACTCGCCATGTGGTTTAAGCAAATCAGTTTTTATCCGCTCAACAAAGACAAGTTGCCCGAATTGGAAGTCCTTGCCGACAAATTGGCGCAATCCGAATTTGCCCATTGTCAGGGTTTGGACTGGTTTAGCGAAGGCTTTTCCACGCCGGTTTCCTTTTCGCCAGAGCTGGTTTTCCCTGCCGATTACACTTGGCGCGTTGCCCTGAAAAAAGAAGAAAAAGTCCTGCCTGCCGGCGTGATCCGCGATATTTTGGATGAAAAGGTTTTGGAAATCCAAAACAACGAAGCGCGCAATGTCGGCCGTAAGGAAAAACAAGAGCTGAAAGAACAGATTACTGACGACCTGCTGCCCCGTGCCTTTACGCGCAGCAGCCGCACACAGGCGATTTTCGACACGCGCCACGGGTATCTTTTGGTCAACAATGCCGCATCTGCCAAAGCGGAAAATATCCTGACCAAACTGCGCGAAGCCTTGGGCGGTTTGGAAGCAGCCCTGCCCAACACCAAACAATCGCCCTCCTCCCTGATGACCAGCTGGCTGCTGCAAGGCCATTGCGAAGGCGGTTTTGAATTAGACAGCGACTGCGAACTCAAAGGCGTAGGCGATGTTGTTCCGGTCGTCAAAGTTTCCAAACAAGACCTGACCACCGATGAAGTGGTACAACACGTCAAAAATGGCAAAACCGTTACCCAGCTGGGCTTGGTATGGCGCGAACAAATCGCGTTCATCCTCACCCAAGACTTTACGCTCAAACGCATCCAGTATCTGGACGTTTTGCAAGAAGAAGCCGAAAGCAACGGCGACGATGCCGCCAGCCTCGCCTTTGCCTCGCAAATCCTGATGACCGAAGCCATCAGCACCATGTTAGAAGAACTGGTTTCTTATTTGGGCGGCTGGCAAGAGTAATTTTTCAGACGGCCTTTTGATTGGGAAATATCAAAGGCCGTCTGAAATATAAATAGAAGTATCAGAAAGGATGTCATGATGTTGGGTGCAGTCATTGGCGATATTGCCGGATCACGATTCGAGTTTGACAACTACCGCCACACCGATTTTGACATTTTCAGCCCCGACAGCGACTTTACCGATGACACGATTTGCACTGTTGCCATCGCCGATTGGGTTTTACAAGGCTGCAACGATGATTTAGCCTTAATCTTACAAAGCTGGTGCAGGGCATATCCCTGCCCTAAAGGCTCATATGGCGGCCGCTTCTCACAATGGATAGAATGGAAAGATCCAGAACCTTATAATAGCTGGGGCAACGGCTCGGCCATGCGTGTTTCTGCCGTTGGTTGGGCATTTGCCACATTGGAAGAAACCCTACATTTTGCCGAACAATCCGCTATCGTAACGCACAACCACCCGGAAGGCATTAAAGGCGCGCAAGCTGTAGCTGCCACCATCTTTTGGGCGCGTACCGGTATAGGCAAAGCGCAAATCAAAGAAAACATTACACGGCAATTCGGCTACGACTTGAGCCAAAGTTGCAATCAAATCCGCTCGCATTATCATTTCAACGAAAGCTGCCAGGAAACCGTACCTCAAGCGATTACCGCCTTTCTTGAAAGCGATGATTTTGAACACGCCATCCGACTGGCAGTTTCCCTGGGCGGAGACAGCGATACCTTGGCGGCCATTACCGGCAGTATTGCCGAAGCCTACCATGGTATCCCTACGTCTATACGCGAACACGCTTTAGCCATATTGCCACGCCGTATTGCTGAAACCCTGCTGACTTTTGAATCCCAATATCAGGCCGTCTGAAACTGCCTGCAAAAAGGAATAAATGATGAAATACCTCGCCCTACTTCCCGTCGCCTTCATGCTGGGTACGCCTGCCATTGCCGAAACCATCAATCCTTATCAGGAAAAAGGTTGCGTTTACGATGGCGATGTCGGCAAAGACGGCAAACCATCCGGCAAAGGCACATGGAAATGCCAAGACGGCCGCAGCTATGTCGGAGCCTTTAAAGACGGCAAATTTGACGGCAAAGGCGTATATACCGTTTCCAGCAACAGTGAAACCTTTATCGAACCTTTCTCCTCCAACAGCGCCAAATTACGCAATATGACGCTGGAGGGCGTGTTCAAAAAAGGTAGGGCGCACGGAAACTTTACCGCCTCTCAAAACGGCACACCAGTCTTCATCATGAAATGCGAAGACGGTATGATTAAAGAAGTCAAACTGCCTAAAAAATCTGCTTCCAAAACCAAATAAACAGCCTTTCAGACGGCCTTATCCAGCTTTTAGGCCGTCTGAAACATCAATGAACAAGCCTGCCTAAAGGCTGTTGTATTGATTTTAAAGAATTTCCAAACAACCCTTACCCCAGGACAACCACCATGAGCATTAAATCCGACAAATGGATACGCCGCATGGCCGAAGAACACGGCATGATTGAGCCGTTCGAGCCCAACCAAATCAAAGAGGCCAACGGCCAACGCATCATTTCCTACGGCACATCCAGCTACGGCTACGACATCCGCTGTGCCAATGAATTTAAAATCTTCACCAATATCAACAGCACCATCGTCGACCCGAAAAACTTCGACCCGAAAAACTTCGTTACAGTCGAAGATGACTGCTGCATCATTCCGCCCAACTCCTTTGCACTGGCGCGCACAGTCGAATATTTCCGCATCCCGCGCAACGTCCTGACCGTCTGCTTAGGCAAATCCACCTACGCACGCTGCGGCATCATCGTCAACGTTACCCCGTTCGAGCCTGAGTGGGAAGGCTACGTTACCCTTGAGTTTTCCAACACCACCCCCTTACCTGCCAAAATTTATGCAGGCGAAGGCGTGGCTCAAGTCTTGTTCTTTGAAAGTGATGAAGTCTGCGAAACTTCATACAAAGACCGTAACGGCAAATACATGGGACAAACCGGTGTTACCCTGCCTAAGACTTAAATATACAAAATAAAAAAAAGGCCGTCTGAAGTTTCAGACGGCCTTTTATCATTTAATTTAGAAACGGCGTTTCAGCTTGCAAGCCTGCAAGATATGAACGGCGAGTTCTTCCACTGATTTATCCGTTGTATTGGTAAACGGTACTCCGTGGCGTTTGAACATATTTTGCGCATCAGCAATCTCGCTGCGGCAAGTATCGATTTTGGCATAGGTCGAGTTAGGACGGCGTTCATGACGGATAGCCTGCAGACGCTCAGGCTGAATGGTCAAGCCGAACAGCTTGTCTTTATAAGGCTTGACCATACGCGGCAAATCGGTCGATTCCAAATCATCGGGAATCAATGGATAGTTTGCGGCACGGATACCGTATTGCAGGGCCAGATAGAGACAGGTCGGCGTTTTGCCCGAACGGGACACGCCCATCAAAATCACATCCGCTTCCTGCAGGTTTTTATCGCTGACGCCGTCATCATGATTCAGTGAAAAATTGACCGCCTCCATACGCGCATCATAGCGTTGGGTATTGCCGATACTGTGGTGCCCCTGCTGGGCGGCAACCGCCTCCGTATTGAGTTCCTTTTCCAAAAGACCGAGAAAGGTTTCAAAGAAATTAATATGGAACGCATTGGCTTTCTTGATGATTTCACGGATTTCGTCATTGACCACACTGACAAAAGCAATCGGGCGCACACCGAATTTTTCAGCTGACTGGTTGACTTTGTCTACAACAGCACGCGCTTTTTCAGGCGTATCGATAAACGGATAGGTATGGCGTTTGAACTCAACATTGCCAAATTGGTTCAGCAAGGCTTCACCGATATTTTCAGCGGTCAGGCCGGTTCGGTCGGAAATATAGAAGACTTGGCGTGGATCAGTCATAATGAATCCTCTTGAGGGTAACGTTTCAGACGGCAATCATAGCAGTTACAGCCTTTGCAATAAAGCGATTCCCGAGAGATTACACAGGATTACAACAAATTTGAACAATTTTTAAATTGGCACAAAATTTTATTTTTTGCTATTTTGTAGAATTTTATTCTAAAATTACAAAATAAATCTTGTTTATCAAATTTATTAACTTATTTTGTTTTCCATATTTAACAAGAAGATAACACGTAAAAACATGAATCTGATATTCACATTTCAGAAGGCTACACGCCTGAAAAGCACAATATCACAGACGAATTTGTGATTTTTAAAAAGATAAAACACATGACAGCCATCAAACGAATGGCTACAATAAGCAGGCGGATTTGTTTCTTTTTTAACATTTTTTGGATTGGATTGGACACACAAATGGCCGAAAACTACGTTATTTGGTTTGAAAACCTGCGTATGACTGACGTTGAGCGAGTGGGCGGTAAAAATGCCTCTTTGGGCGAAATGATCAGCCAACTGACTGAAAAAGGCGTGCGCGTTCCCGGCGGTTTTGCAACCACAGCCGAAGCTTATCGTGCTTTCCTGGCTCACAATGGTCTGAGCGAGCGTATTTCCGAAGCCCTGAAACAACTGGATGTTGAAGACGTTGCCGAATTGGCACGCGTGGGTAAAGAAATCCGTCAATGGATTTTGGATACCCCGTTCCCTGAGCAGCTGGATGCTGAAATCGAAACAGCTTGGAACAAAATGGTTGCCGATGCCGGCGGTGCGGACATTTCCGTTGCCGTACGTTCTTCCGCAACAGCAGAAGACTTGCCGGATGCTTCTTTTGCCGGTCAACAAGAAACCTTCTTGAACATCAACGGCTTGGAAAACGTTAAAGAAGCCATGCACCATGTATTCGCTTCCCTGTACAACGACCGTGCCATTTCTTACCGTGTCCACAAAGGCTTCGAACACGACATCGTTGCCCTTTCAGCCGGCGTACAACGCATGGTGCGCTCCGACAGCGGCGCGTCCGGTGTGATGTTCACCATCGATACCGAGTCCGGTTACGACCAAGTCGTTTTCGTTACCTCTTCTTACGGCCTGGGCGAAAACGTCGTACAAGGCGCGGTCAACCCTGACGAATTCTATGTATTCAAACCTACTTTGAAAGCGGGCAAACCGGCTATCCTGCGCAAAACCATGGGTTCGAAACAAATTAAAATGATCTTTACCGACAAAGCCGAAGCCGGTAAATCTGTCACCAACGTTGATGTACCTGTAGAAGACCGTCAACGCTTCTCCATTACCGATGCCGAAGTAACCGAGTTGGCTCATTACGCGCTGACCATCGAAAAACACTACGGCCGCCCAATGGACATCGAATGGGGCCGCGACGGCTTGGATGGCAAACTCTACATCCTGCAAGCACGCCCTGAAACTGTAAAATCTCAAGAAGACGGCAGCCGCAACCTGCGCCGCTTCTCTATCAACGGCGAAAAAGTTGTCTTGTGCGAAGGTCGTGCCATCGGTCAAAAAGTTGGCCAAGGTAAAGTTCGCTTGGTGAAAGATGCTTCAGAGATGGATTCCGTTGAAGCAGGCGACGTACTCGTTACCGACATGACCGACCCGGATTGGGAGCCGGTAATGAAACGTGCTTCTGCCATCGTGACCAACCGCGGCGGCCGTACCTGCCACGCAGCGATTATCGCGCGTGAATTGGGTATTCCGGCCGTAGTCGGCTGCGGAGACGCAACCGATCTGCTTTCAGACGGCCAAGAAGTTACCGTATCTTGTGCCGAAGGCGATACCGGCTTCATCTACTCCGGTCTGCTGGACGTACAAATTACCGATGTTGCTTTGGACAACATGCCTAAAGCCCCTGTCAAAGTGATGATGAACGTTGGTAACCCTGAATTGGCATTCAGCTTCGCCAACCTGCCTAGCGAAGGTATCGGCTTGGCACGTATGGAATTCATCATCAACCGTCAAATCGGTATCCACCCTAAAGCTTTGTTGGAATTTGACAAACAAGACGACGAATTGAAAGCGGAAATTACCCGCCGCATCGCCGGCTACGCTTCTCCTGTCGACTTCTATGTCGATAAAATCGCAGAAGGCGTGGCAACTTTGGCTGCTTCGGTTTACCCACGCAAAACCATCGTCCGTATGTCTGACTTCAAATCCAACGAATACGCCAACTTGGTGGGCGGCAGCATCTACGAACCGCACGAAGAAAACCCAATGTTGGGCTTCCGTGGTGCAGCGCGTTATGTTGCTGACAGCTTCAAAGACTGCTTCGCACTCGAGTGCAAAGCCTTGAAACGTGTCCGTGACGAAATGGGTTTGACCAACGTCGAAATCATGATTCCATTCGTCCGCACTTTGGGTGAAGCCGAAGCTGTTGTCAAAGCCCTGAAAGAAAACGGTTTGGAACGCGGCAAAAACGGCCTGCGCCTGATCATGATGTGCGAGTTGCCAAGCAACGCTGTATTGGCAGAACAATTCCTGCAATACTTCGACGGCTTCTCCATCGGCTCTAACGACATGACCCAGCTGACCCTCGGCCTCGACCGTGACAGCGGTTTGGTATCCGAATCCTTCGACGAACGCAATCCTGCCGTTAAAGTGATGTTGCACTTGGCAATCTCTGCCTGCCGCAAACAAAATAAATACGTCGGCATTTGCGGTCAAGGCCCGTCAGACCATCCGGACTTTGCCAAATGGCTGGTTCAAGAAGGTATCGAAAGCGTATCGCTCAACCCTGATACCGTGATTGAAACTTGGCTGTATTTGGCTAACGAATTGAACAAATAAGTTCGATGAGACCAAAATCCCCTGCCCATCTATCTCGGCAGGGGATTTTTATTGCCTTATTCAATGCCGTCTGAAAAAACTTTCACTTTCTTTTACCTTGCTGAAAAAGTCCTTTATCATCAAAATGATAAAAAAATATGCCGCCATATCCACAAATTTTCAATGTTAATATACTGCCTTTATGTATTTTATCCCATGCCTTTTGAGTGAACCTTTTTTCACTCTTCCTATCTATCATATACAGTATAACGATACCTTTAGAAACAACTCATGAATACAAATTTTATTTCCACCTTTCAGACGGCCTTAAAACGTCTGGCACTCATCAGCACCATTGCCGTCTTAGCAGCCTGCGCCGGCAACAACACTTCTTCCAACCGCGCCGTACCCGACGGCTACTACAAAGTCCGTCCCGGCGATACCCTGACCCAAATCGCCAAACGGTACGGACAAAACGTCAATACATTGGTTGCATGGAACAACCTTCCCAACGCCTCACAAATCGAAGTCGGCCAAGTATTGCGCGTCCGCCGTCATGTTGCCTCCCGCAATACTGCTACGCAGCAACGCCAAGCAACCGCCGTTACCCCGATCAATCGGTTAAGTTTGCAATGGCCGACCGATAACGCCTCATCTTCCATTATCCAACGATACAACAGCACAACCAGCAAAGGCATAGATATTGCAGGCACACAAGGCCAACAAATCCGTTCCGCCGGAGCCGGTACCGTTATCTACGTTGGCGAAGAAGTCCGCGGCTACGGCAAGCTAATTTTAATCAGCCACAACGACTACACCATTACCGCCTATGCCCACAACGACACGCTTTTAGTACAAAAAGATCAAAAAGTCCAAGCCGGCCAAGTTATCGCCACCATGGGCAGCAGCGATACAGACAGCGTCAAGCTGCATTTTGAAGTTCGTCTAAACGGCAAAGCAGTCGATCCCCTGCCTTATTTGACTAGAACAAATTAATACCTTAATCAAAAGGCCGTCTGAAATAACTTTATTTCAGACGGCCTTTTGATTATCTTGCTATAACAGCTATTTCAACAAAATCTTTTCCTATTTAACTTATGTTGATTGAGTGTAAACGCCATTATACAATAACAACTCTTTTTAACATTCCATTTCAGGTACCCTACTATGTCTCCTAACCGCATCCTTGCAACCGCATTCTTGTTTGCATCTGCATTTGCCAGCGCAGATGTCCATATTGATGAAAGCATTCCTTACCGCGATAAAGAAGAAATCGATACCCGTATTGTTTCCGAGTGTTTAGAAGTGGGCAGTATTATGTCCAAATCTTTGCAAGAAACTGCAGCCAAAAGTGATGTAACGGTTGTCCGTGATGGTAAAAAACAAGGCACATACGCAGATATCGCCATTACTTCCGCCATGAGCGCAGGCAATGCCTTTATCGGTCACGCCAAAGGGATGGCGGTTTCAGCCACTTTGTATGTTGACGGCAAACAAGTTAATAAAAAAACCTTTACCCGCAACTCTTCTGGCGGCATGTTTGGCGCTTATAAAAGCTCTTGTGCTGTCTTAAATCGCACTTCTAAAGTTTTGGGTTCTGACATTGCACAATGGGTGGTTCGCGAACAAAAAAATACTCAAGACAAATAAAACCCCAATTTGATAAAGGCCGTCTGAAAAACCGTATTTCAGATGGCCTTTATATTTTCTATTTCTCTAAAAACAAAGAAATAAATTACCCATTAATCATTGTCAGAAATAGAGAATTTTATTTCCAATGCCCTTGATTTTAGAATATCTACCCTCAATTATTAAAAATATAAGAATTTTGTATATGAGCAGTCAAAGGAATAACATGGCAGAAAAAAACTATTATGAAATACTAGGCGTTGCCAAAGATGCGGATGAGGCCGAAATCAAAAAAGCCTACCGAAAACTGGTGCGCAAATACCACCCCGATGTCAGCAAAGAACCTGACGCAGCCGAACGTACGGTAGAAATCAACCGTGCCTACGAAACGCTTTCCGACAAAGAAAAGCGGGCCGAATACGATGAAATGTTGGCTAATCCTTACGGACGCAGCGCCGGAGGCAATCCGTTCGGTCAAGGCGGCAATCCGTTTGGCAATGGATTTAACGGCGGCGGCTTCCGCTATGAACGTCATGAAGGCGAACCGTTCGGAGCGGGAGACTTCAATTTTGAAGATCTGTTTTCATCATTCCGCCAATCCCACACTCGTTCCGAGCAACCCCGCGGCCCAATAAAAGGCGAGGATCAACATGCTGAATTGAGTATTGATATTTACGCAGCGTATGTTGGCGCAGAACGTAGCATGACTTTGAATGTGCCAACTCTAGACGAATACGGACGTGCGGTTTATCAAAATAAAACCCTCAACGTCAAAATCCCCAAAGGCATTGCAGAAGGCCAACAAATCCGTTTGGCCGGTCAAGGTTTGCCGGGATATAACGGTGGAGAAAACGGTGACTTGTACTTAAAAATCAAGTTCCACGACCAACCTGATTTATACGTCAAAAACAGGAAAGACGTATATCAAACAATAGATGTCAAACCTTGGGAAGCCGTATTGGGCGGCAAAATCATCGTCCCTACCGCTTCAGGCCGCTTGCAGGTCAATCTGCCTGCCAACAGCCAAAGCGGTAAAAGCATCCGCCTCAAAGGCAAAGGTATTCCTGCAAAAGAAGCCGGAGACCTTTATCTCAATATCCGCATTAATGTTCCGCCAGTAGAGAGCGAAGCCGACCGTGCCGCATGGGAAAAATTAGCCGAACACTTTGCCGCGAAACAAGCATAAGAGAAAGGATAAATTATGATTCAGTCCTCCGATGTTACCCTTACTTTTGAAGAAATCGTTGCCGCCAGCCGCTGCCGTCGTGATTGGCTGTTGGAACTTATAGCAGAAGACATCATCAGCATAGATGGAGTGCCCGAAAAAAGCACCTTCAGTGGTTTTCATCTTGCCCGCATCCGTCGCGCACAACGCTTAAGCCGTGATTTTGAGGCCGGCATTCCTGCATTGGGGCTGATTATGCGGCTGTTGGACGAGGTGGAAGAACTCAGAAAAATACAGCGTCCGCTGGTCCTGCTCGAAGAAGAGTAAATATTGGCAAGTTGTTCAATTAAATATTGATGACAAGACAAAGTTTTTGATTTTTATTGATATTCCATAATGAAAGGCCGTCTGAAAATATTTTCAGACGGCCTTTTTATGCCTTCATTAACAACAGCGTCCACCGTTGCCGCCGCAACGGCGTTTGCGGCAGTAGTCTTGGAATTGCAGCTCGGTCATGACCGGTGCGTCGGGATTATGTCTGCGTTGACGGGCAACGTAATTTTCATAATCCGGGACACCGACCATCAAGTTCGCTGTCAACTTGATGGTTTTCCACCAAGAGGCAAGCTTATGCTTCACTTTGAGCCTCCGGCTGTTTACCGTCGCGGTACACTGCTGGAATTTCTTTAGCAGTTGGCCAGCCGACTTTGCGGGCTTTCATGGCGGTACGAAAACCGTACACGGCGACAATCACGACAACTGCCAGGAACAAAGCGGTCAGACCGGCATTGATTTGGTCGTTGAAGATGATTTGTGACATTTCGCCAATGTCTTTAGCTGGGGCAAGGACTTCGCCTGAGGCCAAGGCATCGCGGTATTTGCCTGCATGAGCCAAGAAGCTGACGCGTGGGTCGCTGTGGAACAGTTTTTGCAAACCGGCATAGCAGGTTACAAACAATACGCCGACAGCAGGAACCAAGGTTACCCAAACATAGCGGTCGCGTTTCATTTTCACCAATACAACGGTACACATAATCAACGCTACACCTGCAAGCATTTGGTTGGCGATACCAAACAACGGCCAGAGCGAGTTGATACCACCCAGAGGGTCGGTTACGCCGGTATAGAGGAAGTAACCCCACAATGCCACGGCAAAGAATGTTGCAACCAAGTTGGCAGGGATAGAATCGGTGTTACCGAATGGTTTGTAGAAGATACTGCCCAAGTCTTGAATCATGAAACGGGCAACGCGTGTACCGGCATCAACCGCGGTCAAGATGAACAAGGCTTCAAACAGCAAGGCAAAGTGATACCAGAACGCCATCATGGCTTCACCCGGAATCAGACGGCTCATGATGTGTGCCATACCAACTGCAAGAGTTGGTGCACCGCCTGCACGAGACAGAATGGTGTTTTCGCCCACTTCTTTAGCAGTATGCAACAGAGTTGCGGCATCAACAGAGAAATTCAGTTTAGTGGTGATGACTTCGGCAGCTGTGTTGGCATCTGTACCAATCAGCGCAGCCGGACTGTTCATCGCGAAGTACACGCCTGGATCAAGCGAAGCGGCGGCAGCCAAAGCCATAATGGCCACAAAACTTTCCATAATCATGCCACCGTAACCGATCATGCGGACGTGGGTTTCGTTTTCCACCATTTTTGGTGTGGTACCTGAAGAAATCAACGCATGGAAGCCTGAAACCGCACCACAAGCAATGGTAATAAACAAGAATGGGAACAATGCACCGGAGAATACCGGACCTGAACCATCGATAAAGTGGGTAACAGCAGGCATTTGCAGGGTTGGGTTAACAATAACGATACCCAAAGCCAAAGCTGCAATCGTACCGATTTTCAGGAAGGTAGACAGATAGTCACGCGGAGTCAGCAAGAGCCAAACCGGCAATACGGAAGCCACGAAACCGTAAATCATAATCGCCCAAGTCAGCTGAATGCCGTCAAGGTCGAACCAATGGCCGAAGGAGCTGTGGGCAACATCTTCACCGTAAATCACAGCCAACATCAGCAAAATAAAGCCGACGATGGAAATCTCGCCAATTTTGCCCGGACGGATATAACGAGTGTAGATACCCATAAACAGGGCAATCGGCATAGTCGCTGCGATGGTGAACGTACCCCAAGGGCTGTGAACCAATGCTTTCACAACGATCAGCGCCAACACCGCCATAATGATGACCATAATCATCAAAATACCGATGGATGCAATCACGCCTGGGACGGTACCGAGTTCTTGTTTCACGATATCGCCCAAAGACTTACCGTCACGGCGCATAGAAACAAACAGCACCATCATATCCTGTACGGCACCGGCAAATACCACGCCGAAGATAATCCACAAAGTACCGGGCAGATAACCCATTTGCGCTGCCAATACAGGACCAACCAGAGGGCCTGCGCCGGCAATAGCGGCAAAGTGGTGGCCGAACAGTACGCCTTTATGTGTGGGAACATAGTCCAAGCCGTCATTGTGGCGTTCTGCCGGAGTCAGACGGTTAGGATCAAGCTGCATCACACGGTTGGCAATGTAAAGACTGTAGAAACGGTAGGCAATGCAGTATACCGAAATGGCGGCCGTAACCATCCAAATCGCACTGACTTGCTCGCCACGGCTGAGAGCTAAAGTAGTAAAGGAGGCCAAGCCTACCAAAACCACAATGCCCCAGATCAAAAATGATTTGAGCGATTTCATTGATTTATCCTTAAAACGTGATGCACCAAGGCTTGCTTTAGCGACAAACTGCCTTAATGCGCTTCAGAAAGACCAGTCATTATAGTCTTCATGATTTCATGAGTGAAATGTCATTTCAACCCCAATTCGACTGAAAACAAAATGATTAGTTCGTCCGTAAGGTTAACACAAACAGACAATATACCCTTCATTTTTTACTTCAAAACCAAATATTCCTTAACATATAGCAAACGAAAGGCCGTCTGAAAACCCAAATATTCAGTTTTCAGACGGCCTGACAAACGGTCAATGCTATAATCCGATATTCCCATTTCTCTATATTGCCATACCATGCAAAACAACGATTCCGAAACCATGCGCCTCTCCAAACGCATGGCGCAATTAGGCTTATGCTCGCGCCGCGAGGCAGACAGCTACATCGAGCAAGGCTGGGTCAAAGTAAACGGCCAAACCGCCGTACTCGGTCAAAAAGTCACCGAGCGCGACCGCATCGACCTCAACAAACAAGCCCATGAAAAACAAGCCGCGCGCGTAACCATCCTGCTGAACAAACCTGTCGGCTACGTCAGCGCGCAGGCAGAAAAAGGCTATAAGTCCGCCGCCGAACTCATTACCGCCGACAACCATTGGGAAGGTGACGACAGCCGTATCCCTTTCAGCGAAAAGCACAAATTCGGCTTAGCCCCTGCCGGCCGCCTGGATATCGACTCTGTCGGATTGTTGGTACTCACTCAGGATGGCCGCATTGCCAAACAACTGATTGGCGAAAACAGCAGCAGCGAAAAAGAATACCTCGTCCGCGTCCGCGGCAAACTGGATGACAAAGGCCTCGCCCTACTCAACCACGGCTTGAGTTTGGACGGAGAAAAATTACGCCCTGCCAAAGTCGAATGGCAAAACGAAGACCAGTTGCGCTTTATTTTGCGACAAGGCAAAAAACGCCAAATCCGCCGCATGTGCGAACTGGTCGGCCTGCGCGTCGTCGGTTTGAAACGCATCCGCATGGGCAAAGTCAAACTCGGCAGACTGCCGCCGGGCAAATGGCGTTATTTACGCGCTGACGAATCGTTTTAATTGCAGATAACAAACAGGCCGTCTGAAAACATATTTCAGACGGCCTTATCTTTTACTGCTTACTCAATATACGTAAACTTCGCACGTTTAATATTGCAGAGGATTTCGTACGGAATCATACCGGCAACTTCGGAAACTTCATTGATATTAATTACATCGCCCCAAAGCTCGACTTCCGCGCCCAAGCCTTCTTTCGAGGCTTCCAGCTCAACCGTAATCATATCCATAGATACCCTGCCGATAATACGGCTACGCTTACCATCCACGGCCACAGGGGAATTAGTAGAAGCGCGACGCGGATAACCGTCGGCATAGCCGCAGGCAATCAAACCGACACGGGTAGATTTGCTGGTGTAGAACGTTGCGCCGTAGCCAATCGGAGAATGCGGCTGCAACACGCGCTCGCCGAAAACGCGGGAAGTCAGGCGCATAACAGGTTTCAACCGCTCATCCACCCCGCCGAAAGGCGAAATACCGTATAAAGCCAGACCGGCACGTCCCCAATCGCGGCGTGCTTCAGGCACGTTCAAAATCGCGGCGGAATTGGCCAAGCTCTCTTCGCCTTCCAAACCCTCACACGCCAAATCAAACGCTTCAAGCTGCATTTCGGTCATGCCGTTTTCCGGTTCGTCCGCGCAGGCAAAATGGCTGAATTTCACAATATTTTCAACCGATTCGGATTGTTTTAATGCAGTATAGGCCGCGGCATAATTATGTGGGAAGAAACCGGCACGGTGCATACCCGAGTCCATTTTCAGCCATACGGTTGTCGGACGTTGCCACTCATGATGCACAAACGCCTCCAACTGCCATTGGCTGCCGATTGCCGGCCACAAATCATAACGGTCAACATCCGCATACTCCGCAGCCTCAAATACGCCTTCCAACAAAACAATCGGATTTTTAATGCCGTTTTGACGCAATTCCACACCTTCATCTACCGTTGCCACCGCAAAGCCGTCGGAAATATCCGCCAACGCGTGTGCACATCTGACCGCGCCATGCCCGTAAGCATCGGCCTTAATCACAGCCAACAATTTATTGCCGTGCAACTCTTTGAGAAAACGATAATTTTGACGTAAATTATCCAAACGGATTTGCGCATTGAGCGGACGCATAATGTATTCCTCTTATCGGCATTCCGTTTCAGACGGCCTGCCCTATTACTTTGAAGTAAATATTATAGGTCAAAAACTACACAGGATTCCATGAAATACACAAGATTAATCTATTCATAATCTAGAACTCATGCGCGCCTTTAGGCATTTATGCTTCTTCTCAGGCTGTTTTAAGGTTATGATTCAATCCAAATGAAAACGACAGACATCAAGGCCATGAAAGAACTCGACAAAACCGACTTAAAAATTCTCAAACTCCTACAACAAAACGCACGTATCCCCATGACTGAATTGGCCGAAAAAGTCGGCCTCTCCACCACGCCGGTAACCGAACGCGTCCGCCGCTTGGAACGCGACAACCTTATTACCGGCTATCACGCCCATCTGAATCCTCATGCTTTAGGCCAAAGCCTCCTGGTCTTTGTCGAGCTGAAACTGCGCTCCAAATCCGGCAATATTTTTGAAGACTTCAAACGCGAAGTGCTGAAGATTCCGCAAATTCTGGAATGCCACTTAGTCTCCGGCGAATACGACTACCTTATCAAAGTCCGCCTGCCCAATATGTCCGCCTATCGCGATATGCTCGGCAATATCCTGCTGCAACTGCCGGCTGCAGCCGAAAGCCGCAGCTATGTTGTCATGGAAGAAGTCAAAGAAGAAGTAGTATTAGACATCTAATTCTATTCAACAAACAAAGGCCGTCTGAAAGATTACAACATTCAGACGGCCTTTGTTTTAAATAGGCAAAAAAAATGCACACATCCGACAGAATGTGTGCCAAGTCTACAAAGGAGAAATAGAGGAGAAACTATTAACTGACTACTCGAACCAGCTAACGAAACGAATTATGCAACAAGATATTCAACCGCGCAAGTATTTTTCTTGTAAAGTTTCTTAATTATTCGATTTACAAATTTTAAATGTAATCATGTTTCAATATAGATAAAAAAATGCGCATACCGTTTTGATATGCGCCAAGTCTACAAAGGAGAAATAGAGGAGAAAAATCAAGCTGCATCAAGCAACTCAACGGCGCGAATTATCCTAGCCTTCTACCCGCCTGTCAACCGTTTTCCTATCTATTTTCAAGTATTTTGCTAAAAAACAACAAATCCGCTATTCCCCTCTTTTTCTTGCTATTTTCGCCCATATATGAAAAAAATTTAGGACCGTCTGAAACATATATTGCCACTAAAGATAAACAGCTCCATACTCACACATTCATAGTCCATATCAACCCAACCCAAAGACCATGACCACCCCACTTTCCCTTGCCGTCGTCGGCCATACCAACACAGGCAAAACCTCGCTCTTACGTACGCTTTTGCGCGACAGTACCTTCGGCGAAGTGAAAAACGCGCCCTCTACCACGCGCCATGTCGAAGAAGCCCTTATCAACGACGGCGACGACAGCTTGGTTTACCTCTACGACACACCCGGCCTTGAAGATGCCGGCGGCGTGTTGGACTGGCTGGAAACCCATACATCCGCACGCGATGACGGCATTGAGCGCATCCAGCAATTCCTCAACAGCCATGAAGCGCATCACGAGTTTAACCAAGAGGCCAAAGTACTGCGCCAAGTCATGCAAAGCGATATGGCCATGTATGTCATCGATGCGCGGGAACCCGTCCTCGACAAATACAAAGATGAGCTGACTATTTTGTCTTGGTGCGCCAAGCCCATCATGCCCGTGTTCAACTTCACCCAAAATCAAGACCTGACCGCTTGGACCAATATGCTCGCCCGCAGAAACCTGCATGTTTACGCCGGTTTCGATACCGTTGCCTTCGACTTTGAAGGCGAAATCCGATTGTGGGACAACCTTGCCACCATGTTACCCAAGCGCGACATCCTCGACCGCCTCATCAATATGCGCCGTCGCGAATGGCAACGGCTGGATACGGAAGCGCGCCGTGAAATTGCCGATTTTCTGCTGGATGCCGCCGCATTCACCCAAGAAATTGCCGAAAACGACGACCCTGCCCCGACTTTGGAGGTCATGCAATCGGAAATCCGCCAACTCGAACGGCAAATGCAACAACGCCTGTTCACACTTTACCGCTTCTATCACGACGAAGTCGGCAGCGACAGCACATGGATGCCCAAAGCCTTCAAACAAGATCCGTTTGACAGCGAGTTGCTCAAACATTACGGCATCCGTACTGGTACCGGCGCAACCGCAGGCGCGCTCATCGGCTTAGGCTTGGATATTGCCACGCTTGGCGGCTCGCTTGGTTTAGGTACAGCCATCGGCGGACTATTGGGCGGTATTTTGCCCAATGCACAAGACATCACCGACAAAATCAACGGCCGACAAACCCTGCATACCGATCCGGAAACCCTTACCCTGCTCGCCGCACGCGCACTGGATTTGTTGCACGTCTTGCAAACGCGTGGCCATGCGGCTCAATCACACATCGAGCTAAAAGAACGCAAAGTGCCATGGAATGCTGCCAAATTGCCAAGCGAACTCAACAAAGCGCGCAGCAACCGCAAATGGTCTTCGCTTAACACACACCAGCCCGAACTCAGCCGTAACGAACGCGCAGCCTATGTCGCCACTTTAAGCGAGAAATTAAAAGCTTAGAATTGCCGCATAACAAAAAGGCCGTCTGAAACCTAAATGTTTCAGACGGCCTTTTAATCTTAGCAAATACTTATTCAGCAGCTTTGGTCTCTCGTTTCAAACCACCGCCAAGTGCTTTATACAAGTCGGCAAGGTTTTCCAAACGGATCAACTGATTGGCCAAAAGAGCAGTATCCGCTCCGTAACTGCTGCGTTCGGCATCCAATAAATCCAATGCGCTGGATACACCATGTTTGTAACGCAGGCTGATGAGGCGCAGGCTGTCGTTGTAAGCACGGCTTTGTTTGCTCAACGCTTCATAGCTTTTATCCAGCTGTTCGCGTGCAACCAAAGCATTGGAAACATCCTTGAATGCGGATTGAACGGCAGCTTCATAAGCAACGATTTGTGCCTGTTGGCGCAGTTTGGCTACGTCAAGATTGGCTTTGTTTGTGCCCCAGTCAAAGATAGGCAGAGTGATTGACGGTGCAAAAGCCCAAATACCTGTACCGCTCTTAAACAGGCCGCTCAACTCGCCGGAAGCCGTACCAACCGAACCGGTCAGGCTGATGCGTGGGAAAAACGCCGCACGAGCCGCGCCGATATTGGCATTGGCTTGTTTGAGCGCGTGTTCGGCCGCACGGATATCCGGACGATTGAGCAACACGTCCGAACTCAAACCGGCAGGCAGTTTGGTCATTTTGAACTGTTTGCTCAAAGGCAAACCGGCAGGCAGGTCTTCGGGCAAAGGCTGATTAATCAACATAGCCAAGGAATTGCGCGCTTGCTCGCGGTTTTTCACCGCAGATGCGTAATCCGCTTTGGCCGATTCAATCAGGGCTTCCTGTTGGCGCAAATCAACGGCGGAAATCACACCGGCCTTATGACGCAATTGCGAGAGCTTGTAAGTCGCTTCACGGGTTTGCAATACGCGTTGTGCCAATGCCATGGTTTCTTCAGCGTAGCGTTCGTTAAAGTAGGCTTTGGCAACGGTAGAAATCAAGGTCAGATGCGCAGCATCGCGGTTGGCGGCCACATTGAAATAACCTTGCAACGCGGCTTCACTGGTGCTGCGGACACGGCCGAAAAGGTCAAGCTCATAAGAAGCCGCGCCCAAACCAACGCTGTATTGGCTGCTGACGCTGCCGCCGCTCAAGCTGCCTTGACGCGAACCTGTACCGCTGGCATTGACGGTTGGCAACAAGTTATTACGCGCAATCATATATTGCTTGCGGTAGATTTCCGCATTCAGTGCGGCTGTACGCAAATCGGTATTGCGTTCCAATGCGATGTCGATCAGGCGGTGAAGGCGCGGATCGGCAAAATAGTCTTGCCAACCCAATTCGGCAGCACGGATACCGTCGTCAACAGTGTCGTATTTAAACGTATCGGCAACGGCAACTTGAGGCTGCTCATATTTCGGCATCATGGTACAGGCCGACAAAGCCACGGCAGCGGCAACAGCGGTCAGTACAGGTTTGAATGTAATCTTCTTCATTTTAGAATCCTTTAGCATTTTGAGGCCGTCTGAAAATTTTTCAGACGGCCTTTGCTTTAGTGCTTGTCTGAATCGTGTTTACCGTCTTCAATCATGCCGGCTTCAGCGGCGTGTTTGGCGGCCATCTCATGCTCGTGTGCAGTTTCTTTAAAGAATTTGCGCACAACCACATAGAACAAAGGCACAAGGAACACAGACAGAATCGTACCGATCAACATACCCCAGAACACGGTCGTACCAATCGCACGTTGGCTGGCGGAGCTGGCACCGCTGGCAACATAGAGCGGCACCACGCCCAAGATGAAGGCGAACGAAGTCATGATAATCGGACGGAAACGCAAGTGTGCGGCGGCAAGCGCAGCTTCAAGCGCGCTCTTGCCTTGCGCTTGCAGGTCTTTGGCAAACTCGATAATCAAAATCGCGTTTTTCGCACTCAAACCCATCACCGTAACGAAACCGACTTGGAAGTAGATATCGTTGGCGTATGCCGGAATACTGCCCAGTAATGCTTCAAACATGTTACGGCCAGTCACACCCAATGCCGCGCCAATCAAGCCCAACGGAATCACAAGGATAACCGCCAACGGGATAGACCAGCTTTCGTACAAAGCAGCCGATACCAAGAATACAGCGGCAGCGGCCAATGCGTACAATACGACAGTTTGCGAGCCGCCTTTAGCCTCTTCACGAGACTGGCCTCCCCATTCCAGACTGTAACCGCCGCCCATGTCATCAACCATTTGCTGTACCGCAGTCATGGCCTGACCGGAAGATACGCCATTAACAGGCGAGCCGGAAAGCTCCATTGCCGGATAACCATTGAAGCGGACGCTTTGTTCCATACCGTTTTCCCAAGAAACAGTAGCAATGGTAGAAAGCGGTACAGCAACGCCGGATTTGTTCGGCACGGTCAGGTTCAGAATATCGGCAGGCTGCATACGGGCACTCGCATCAGCTTGTACCATCACGCGTTGCAGACGTCCTTGATTTGGGAAGTCGTTGACATAAGACGAACCCAAAGAAGAAGCCAAAGCAGTACGGATATCAGAGAACGAAATACCTTGTGCGGCTGCTGCAGAGCGGTTGATGTCGATTTTCAACTGAGGCGCATCTTCCAAACCGCTCGCACGAACGGTACTTGGGTTAAACAAACCGCTTTTGCGCATTTTGTCAATCAACTCATTGCGCTTGGCCAACAATGCAGCATGGCCGCTGTTGTTACGGTCTTGCAGGTAAATCGTCAAGCCGGAGCCTGTACCCAATTCCATAATGGCTGGAGGCACAATCGCCAAACCGAAACCGTCTTTCAGCGTAGCCATCATCATGCCGGTCAACTTACCGGAAATAGAAGTCGCATCGCTGCCCGGGGCAGTACGTTCGCTCCAGTCTTTCAGAATGACAAAGCCCAAAGCCATGTTTTGACCGGAACCTGAAAAACTGAAGCCGGAAACGGTAATGATGTTCTCAATCTCAGGTATAGATTTTGCCAGCTGAGTGATTTGAGCCAAAGTTGCATCGGTACGCTCTTTGGTCGCGCCGGCAGGCAGCTGTACGCTCAACATCAAGTTACCTTGGTCTTCAGTCGGCAAGAAGGAAGTCGGCAGACGCATAAACAGGAATACGCCCACAACAGTCAAACCAATATAGACAACCATCATGCGCAAAGTCTTGCGCAAGACTTTGGCAACCCAGCCTTCGTAGCCGTGTGTCCAGCTGTCGAATTTTTTGTTAAACCAACCGAAGAAACCTTTTTTCTCTTCGTGATGACCCTTCTGAATCGGTTTGAGCATGGTGGCACATAATGCCGGCGTCAGCGTCAAGGCAAGGAATGCGGAGAATGCAATCGATGCCGCCATGGTCAAGGCAAACTGTTTGTAAATGTTACCTGTTGCACCGCTAAACATTGCCAGCGGAACAAATACGGACATCAACACGGCAGTAATACCAATCACCGCGCCGGAAATCTGACCCATTGCTTTTTTGGTTGCTGCTTTAGGCGGCAAACCTTCCGTCGCCATAATACGCTCTACGTTCTCAACGACCACAATCGCATCGTCAACCACGATACCGATCACCAATACCATCGCAAACATGGTCAATACGTTAATCGACATGCCCATATAAGAAATAAAGGCAAAGCCGCCCAACAGCGAAATCGGCACGACAATAGTCGGAATCAACGTATAGCGGATGTTTTGCAGGAAGAGAAACATTACTAAGAATACCAATACGATGGCTTCCAAAAGCGTATGGATCACTTTCTCAATCGAAATTTCCACAAATTTGGAAGTATCGTAAGGAACTTTCCAGCTCATGCCGTCTGGAAAATACTTCTGCAAAACCGCCATTTTTTCTTTTACTGCAGTCGCCGTTGCCAAAGCGTTACCGCTGTTAGACAGCATCACTGCCATACCGGTGGTGTTCACACCGTTCAAGCGGGTGGAAGAAGAATAGTCTTCCATACCCAAGCTGACTTTGGCAACGTCTTTCAGATAGACATTAGAGCCGTCGGTATTTGATACCAAAATGATGTTGCCGAACTCTTCAGCCGTTCTTAATTGCCCTTCCGCAGTAACGGTCGCCGAAATGGTCTGACCTGCAGCCGCCGGCAAAGAACCGATAGAGCCTGCAGAAATTTGGATATTTTGAGTAGCCAGTGCGTTGGTTACCGTTGCAAAAGACAGGTTGTAGTTTTGCAGTTTTTTCGGGTCAACCCAAATACGCATGGCGCGTTGCGCACCAAACAATTGTACCTGCCCTACCCCGTCGATACGCTGCAGTTCAGGAATGATATTGCGCTGGGCGTAATCGTTCATTTCCTCAATGGATTGCTTTTCAGAAGAAAGCATGACCACTTGCAAGAAGTTGGAACGCGCCTTAGATACGGTTACACCATATTGTTGTACGGTAGAGGGCAATGTGGACAACACTTCCGACAATTTGTTCTGCACGTCTACCTGCGCCAAATCTTCATTGGTTTCCGGTGTAAACGTCAGACTGACGCTGCCGCTGCCGCTGGAATTGGCAGAAGTCGTCATATAGTCCAAACCTTCCACACCGTACATATTACGTTCGATAACGGCCAGTACGCTGTCTTCCATTACCTGAGCAGAAGCGCCCGGATAAGTAGCGCGCAAAGTAATGGTCGGTGCAGCAACGGACGGATATTGGGAAATCGGCAGTTTTTGAATGCCGAAAATACCCGCTGCGATGATAAAAATCGCAATAACCCATGCAAAGATGGGGCGGTCAATAAAAAACTTAGACATTCACGCGTTCCTTATTTGGCTTCAGATGCAGCTTTAGCTTCAGGCTTGGCCTCGGATGCAGCTTGGCCGTCTGAAACTGCCGGTGTTGCTGCCGCAGCGCTTGCAGGCGGCGTCCATTCTTTCGGCGTTACCTGTTTAGCACCCGACATAGCGGCAATGCTGATGCCTTCAACAATCACTTTGTCGCCGTCTTTAAGGCCGTCTGTAATAACCCAATTGCTACCTTGCTGTTGGGCAATGGTCACGACACGCGCTTCCATTTCGCTCTTGTCATTCACTACCATCACAGTATCTTGCGAACCGCGGGTAACTGCTTGTTGCGGCACTACAAATGCATTATCTACTGCCACTTGCTCCATCAACACGCGTACATACAAGCCCGGCATCAAGATATTTCTGTCGTTAGGAATGGCGGCGCGCAAGGTAATTTGACCGGTTGTTTCGTTGACAGTCGGATCTGCAAACAGCAGACGGCCTTTTTCAGGGTAAACCGTACCGTCGTCAAATTTGATATCCACTGCAATCGCGCCGTTTGCCGCCAACAATTTGCCTTCGGCAACCTGTTGACGCAGTTTCATGACCTCACTCGCAGACTGGGTAACATTGACATACATCGGATTAGTTTGTTGGATGGTGGCTAAAACAGTGGTATCGCCGGAATTCAGCAGCGTACCTTCAGAAACTTTAGATTGACCGATAAAGCCGGAAATCGGCGCAGTAATGCGGGAGCGGTTCAGGCTGATACCGGCAGATTTGATGGCTGCTTGAGCGGATTTGACGCCTGCCTCTGCCGAACGCTTGGCCGTTACGGCCGCATCATATTCTTGTTGGCTGATGGCATCGGCGGCAACCAGCGGTTTGTAGCGGGCCAGGTCGGCGTTCGCTTTGGCCAAAGTAGCTTGCGCACTCGCCAACTGGGCGTGTGCGCTTTCTAAGTTTGCTTCATAAGATGAGCTGTCGATTTGATATAAAGGCTGACCGGCTTGCACATAGCTGCCCTCTTGGAACAGGCGTTTTTGCAGAATACCGCCGACTTGGGCGCGAACTTCGGCAGTACGCAATGATTCCAGACGGCCCGGCAACTCGGTTGTCAATGCAACGGTTTCCGGATGCACAGTGACCACGCGGACTTCAGGCGCAGGTTGTTTTTGCTGTTGCTGACTGCCTTGCGCCTGTTGGCCGGCTGCTTTTTCATCGCCTTTGCCGCAAGCGGAAAGCGCCAACGCAGTAGCTGCTGCAATTGCCGCGACACGCATCATTTTAGAAGCATAAAGAGCCATAATTTTCCTATCTCTATGATAAATAAAGGTTTGACTAATTAAAAATTGATTACTTTAATCTCATATTTCGCAAACAGAAATTGCCTGCTTTTATGAAAAACAGGCTGATTATATAGTGTTGAGAAACACTATCAAGTATTGAATTAAATTATACATACATTTTTGCATGTTCAGAAGTAATTTTTTATAATCCGGACCATAAATTTACATTCCCCACAAAACAACTATGAGAAGAACCAAAACCGAAGCCTTAAAAACCAAAGAATATCTCATGCTTGCCGCATTGGATACGTTTTATCAGAAAGGCATTGCCCGCACCTCGCTCAACGAAATCGCCCAAGCCGCAGGCGTAACGCGCGGCGCGCTGTATTGGCATTTCAAAAACAAAGAAGATTTGTTTGTCGCCTTGTTCCAACGGATTTGCGACGACATCGAAAGCTGCATAAAAGAAGACTCGAACAACAATAACGAACAGGCTTGGTCAAGCTTCCGACTAACCCTGACCCGTTTTTTCGAGCGCCTGCAACACAACGATCTTCACTACAAATTCCACAGCATTTTATTTCTAAAATGCAAACACACCGAGCAAAATGAGGCGGTCATTGCCATCGCTAAAAAACACCAATCACTATGGCGTGAAAAAATCGTTGCCGTCCTGACCGATGCGGTACAACAAAAAGCCCTGGCGGATAACTTAGACATCGACATGGCGGTCATCTTCATCAAGTCTTCATTAGACGGCTTGATTTGGCGCTGGCTTTCTTCAGGTCAAGGCTTCGATTTGGCCCAAACCGCCCCCCGTATGATTGAAATCATCATTGATACATTGGAAAACCATCCGCAATTAAGAAAACAATCCTAAACATTAAAACTTAAGGCCGTCTGAAACTTTGAAGTTTCAGACGGCCTTTTGGTTTAAACCTAATTAACGTGTTACCGGTTTGTAGCGGATACGTTTCGGTTTCGCGCCCTCTTCACCGAGTCGGCGTTTCTTATCGGCTTCGTATTCCTGATAGTTACCGTCGAAGAACACCCACTTAGAGTCGCCTTCACAAGCCAAGATATGCGTGGCGATGCGGTCGAGGAACCAGCGGTCGTGCGAAATCACCATCACGCTGCCGGCAAATTCCAGCAATGCGTCTTCCAGCGCGCGCAGGGTCTCCACGTCAAGGTCATTGGACGGTTCGTCCAGCAGCAACACATTGCCGCCGCTCAACAAAGTTTTTGCCAAGTGCAAACGTCCGCGTTCGCCGCCTGACAATTGACCTGCGATTTTGCTTTGGTCGCTGCCTTTGAAGTTGAAGCGTCCCAAATATTGGCGGGCGGGAATTTCGAACTGTCCGACCTGCAAAATATCGCGGCCTTCGGCGATGTTGTCGAACACGGTTTTGTCGTTTTGCAAACCTTCGCGGCTTTGGTCAATCAGGCTCATTTTCACGGTTTGGCCGATTTTCACTTCGCCGGAATCGGGCTGCTCTTTGCCCGCAATCATTTTGAACAGCGTCGATTTACCCGCGCCGTTCGGGCCGATGATGCCGACAATCGCGCCCGCAGGCACTTTGAAGCTCAAATCGTCAATCAGCACTTTGTCGCCAAACGATTTGGAAACATTCACAAATTCAATCACTTCGTTACCCAAACGCTCGGCAACGGGAATGAAGATTTCCTGCGTTTCATTGCGTTTTTGGTATTCGTAGTTGCTCATTTCCTCGAAACGCGCCAAACGCGCCTTGGACTTGGCTTGGCGGCCTTTGGCATTCTGGCGCACCCATTCCAATTCCTGCTTCATCGCCTTCACGCGCGCGGCTTCGGATTTCGCCTCGTTTTCCAAGCGTTTTTCTTTCTGCTCCAGCCAAGACGAGTAATTGCCTTTCCACGGAATACCGTGGCCGCGGTCGAGTTCCAAAATCCATTCGGCGGCGTTGTCGAGGAAGTAGCGGTCATGCGTTACCGCAACGACTGTGCCGGGGAAACGCACCAAGAATTGCTCCAGCCATTCCACCGATTCCGCATCCAAGTGGTTGGTCGGCTCGTCCAGCAGCAGCATATCGGGCTTGCTCAACAAGAGTTTGCACAAAGCGACGCGGCGTTTTTCACCGCCGGACAGATTGCCGATTTTTGCATCCCATTCCGGCAGGCGCAGCGCATCGGCGGCGATTTCCAATTCGTGTTCCGCACCGCCGCCCGTGGACGAACCCGCCGCAATAATCGCTTCCAAGCGGCCCTGCTCTTCCGCCAGCGCGTCAAAATCCGCATCGGGATTGGCGTACTCGGCATACACTTCTTCCAAACGTTTCTGCGCGGCGGCCACTTCGCCCAAACCGCTTTCCACTTCCTCGCGTACGGTTTTCTCAGGATCAAGCTCCGGCTCTTGCGGCAGATAGCCGATTTTGATGCCGCCCATCGGCACGGCTTCACCCTCGAATTCCTTATCCACACCCGCCATAATCCGCAGCACGGTGGACTTGCCCGCGCCGTTCAAACCGAGCAGGCCGATTTTCGCGCCGGGGAAGAAGGAAAGGGAAATATCTTTAATGATGGTTTTCTGCGGCGGCACAACCTTGCTCACTCGCAGCATAGAATAGACGTATTGTTGGGACATGGTTTTTCTCGATTCGGTCAAACAAATTTCAGACGGCCCATTTTAACCGATTGCTCAAATACTTGCTTGTTCAAATGCCGTCTGAAAATAGAAATCGGCATCACAAGATGCAGCAAAGCCGAACCAATGCTTTCATTCTCCAAAATTTTCAACACGAAACCGTAAAAAATTTGATTTAAGCCAGTTTATCTTTGAACAAACATTGCCAATATTCGATACGCTCCATAAAATGCGCCTATATCCTTGAAAGTACATAAACAAATAATAACGACAAAGAAACACCGCGCTAAAAACAATTTCAGATTTCCCAATACAAATACTTTTAAAATAAGGATTTGCCTCATGTCTGAACATACGCAAAAAACAACAAAACAAGGTTTGCCCTCACTGGCAAAAAGTACGATTTGGATGCTGAGCTTCGGCTATCTCGGCGTTCAGACGGCCTTTACCCTTCAAAGCTCGCAAATGAGCCGAATTTTTCAAACGCTAGGCGCTGACCCGCACAATTTGGGCTGGTTTTTTATCCTGCCGCCGCTGGCCGGTATGTTGGTTCAGCCGATTGTGGGCTACTACTCAGACCGCACTTGGATGCCGCGCCTGGGCGGCCGCCGCCTGCCCTATCTGCTTTACGGCACGCTGATTGCGGTTATCGTGATGATTCTGATGCCCAACTCGGGCAGCTTCGGTTTCGGCTACGCTTCTTTGGCGGCTTTGTCGTTCGGCGCGCTGATGATTGCGCTGTTGGACGTATCCTCCAATATGGCGATGCAGCCGTTTAAGATGATGGTCGGCGACATGGTCAACGAGGAGCAAAAAAGCTACGCCTACGGGATTCAAAGTTTCTTAGCGAATACGGGCGCGGTTGTGGCGGCGATTCTGCCGTTTGTGTTTGCGTATATCGGTTTGGCGAACACAGCCGAAAAAGGCGTTGTGCCGCAGACCGTGGTCGTAGCATTCTATGTGGGCGCGGCGTTACTGATTATTACCAGTGCGTTCACGATTTTCAAAGTCAAAGAATACGATCCGGAAACCTACGCCCGCTATCACGGCATCGACGTCGCTGCGAATCAGGAAAAAGCCAACTGGTTCGAACTCTTGAAAACCGCGCCTAAAGCGTTTTGGACGGTGACTTTGGTACAATTCTTCTGCTGGTTTGCCTTCCAATATATGTGGACTTACTCGGCAGGCGCGATTGCGGAAAACGTTTGGCAGACAACTGATGCTTCTTCCGTAGGCTACCAAGAAGCAGGCAACTGGTACGGCGTTTTGGCGGCGGTACAATCCATTGCTGCCGTTATCTGCTCGTTTATTCTGGCAAAAGTACCGAACAAATACCATAAAGCCGGTTATTTCGGTTGCTTGGCTTTGGGTGCACTCGGTTTCTTCTCCGTTTTCTTCATCAGCAACCAATACGCGCTGGTGTTGTCTTATACCTTAATCGGTATTGCGTGGGCCGGTATCATTACCTATCCTTTGACGATTGTGACCAATGCCCTCTCAGGCAAACACATGGGTACTTATTTGGGCCTGTTCAACGGTTCTATCTGTATGCCTCAAATCGTCGCTTCGCTGCTGAGTTTCGTCCTCTTCCCTATGCTGGGCAGCCATCAGGCAACTATGTTCTTGGTTGCCGGCGCAGTCTTGCTGATGGGGGCTTTCTCAGTATGCCTGATTAAAGAAACCCACGGCGAATAATCCGTTTCAACACCATCGGCAAAGGCCGTCTGAAACCTTTGCCGATCTGACAATTTTAATAACAGGAGCTTCATAAATGTACACGAGAATCATGGAAGTCAGCCCTTGGACACTGCGTTCGACAAAACTGGAAAAAGAGCACAAACGGCTGCAAGAGAGCCTGACCAGCTTGGGCAACGGCTATATGGGCATGCGCGGCAACTTTGAAGAAACCTACTCCGCCGACAGCCACTTAGGCACCTACATCGCCGGCGTGTGGTTCCCCGACAAAACCCGCGTCGGCTGGTGGAAAAACGGCTATCCAAAATATTTCGGCAAAGCCATCAACGCGCTTAATTTCAGCAAAGTCAAAATCTTTGTCGATGGACAAGAGGTGGACTTGGCGAAAAACGACGTTGCCGACTTCTCCGTCGAACTCGATATGCAGCACGGCGTGTTGCGCCGCTCGTTCACCGTATTCGGCGTGCGTTTCGATGTGTGCAAATTCCTGTCCGTCGCGCAAAAAGAGCTGGCTCTCATCCGCTGGGAAGCCGTATCCGTTGACGGCAAAACCCACCAAGTCCGCATCGATTCCATCATTGATGCCGACGTGAAAAACGAAGACTCCAACTACGAAGAAAAATTCTGGCAGGTATTGGACAAAGGCGTTTCAGACGACCGCTCCTACATTGCCACCCAAACCGTCGCCAACCCTTTCGGCGTGGAACAATTCATCGTCAACGCCGAGCAAACCTTCGCCGGCAGCTTCAAAGCCCTAGGCGGCAGCCAAACCGATTGGCAGG
>NZ_KV831670.1:80797-83422 GCF_001837185.1 Neisseria sp. HMSC064D07
CTCTAATTCTTTTGAGGCCGAAGTCGGCGGTACGCCCGAAACCTTTGAAAAACGTGTGATTGTTACCACCAGCCGCGATTATCAGGGCTTGGAAGCAGTGAAAGCCGCAGGTCGCGCCTTGTCGGAAAAAGTCGCAGGCGTTGCGTTTGAAACCTTGTTAGATGCACACAAAGCAGGCTGGCTGCACCGTTGGGAAATCGCCGACGTAGTCATCGAAGGCAGCGACGAAGCGCAGCAAGGCATCCATTTCAACCTGTTCCAACTGTTCTCCACCTACTACGGCGAAGACGCGCGTCTGAACATCGGCCCGAAAGGCTTTACCGGCGAAAAATACGGCGGCGCGACCTATTGGGATACCGAAGCCTACGCCGTACCGCTCTACCTCGCACTGGCGGAACCCGAAGTTACCCGCAACCTGCTGCAATACCGCCGCAACCAACTGCCGCAGGCGCAGCACAACGCGAGCGAACAGGGCTTGGCGGGCGCACTTTATCCGATGGTAACGTTTACGGGCATCGAGTGCCATAACGAATGGGAAATCACCTTCGAGGAAATCCACCGCAACGGCGCGATTCCTTATGCCATCTACAACTACACCAACTACACCGGCGACGAAAGCTATCTTGCCAAAGAAGGCTTGGAAGTCTTGGTCGAAGTGTCCCGCTTCTGGGCGGACCGCGTCCACTTCTCCAAACGCAACGGCAAATACATGATTCACGGCGTAACCGGCCCGAACGAATACGAAAACAACATCAACAACAACTGGTACACCAACACCCTCGCTGCATGGGTATTAGATTACACCCGAGAAGCCTTGGCGAAATACCCGCGTCCTGATTTGAACGTGAGTGCCGCCGAGTTGGAAAAATGGGCGGACATTAACACGAATATGTACCGTCCTCATGACGAAGAACTCGGCGTATTCGTACAGCACGACGGCTTCCTCGACAAAGACATCCGCCCAGTGTCCGCGCTTTCGCCCGATGATTTGCCGCTCAACCAGAAATGGTCGTGGGACAAAATCCTGCGTTCGCCCTTCATCAAACAGGCGGACGTATTGCAAGGCATCTACTTCTTCGGCGACCGTTTCAGTATCGACGAAAAACGCCGCAACTTCGACTTCTACGAACCGATGACCGTGCATGAAAGCTCGTTGTCTCCATGTATCCACTCCATCCTCGCTGCCGAACTGGGCAAAGAAGAAAAAGCCGTGGAAATGTACCAGCGCACTGCCCGCCTGGACTTGGACAACTACAACAATGATACCGAAGACGGCCTGCACATCACCTCCATGACCGGCTCGTGGCTCGCCATCGTCCAAGGTTTCGCCCAAATGAAAACCTGGGGCGGCAAACTCAGCTTCGCCCCGTTCCTGCCGAGTGCATGGATAGGCTACGCCTTCCACATCAACTACCGCGGCCGTCTGATTAAAGTCGCCGTCGGCAAAGAAAACGTCGTCTTCACCCTGCTCAAAGGCGAACCGCTCGATTTGCAGGTGTACGGCAAAGACATCACGCTCAACAGCAGCCACACTGTCACGTTGGAAAAATAAGGAGGGCGCAAAATGACTTTTACCGCAGTGCTCTTTGACCTCGACGGCGTCATCACCGACACCGCCGAATACCACTACCGCGCATGGAAAAAGCTCGCCGAAGAACTGGGCATCAGCATCGACCGCAAGTTTAACGAGCAGCTCAAAGGCGTGTCGCGCGACGATTCGCTCAAACGCATCCTCGCGCACGGCGGCAAAACCGTCAGCGAAGCCGAGTTCGCCGAACTGACCCGCCGCAAAAACGACAACTACGTAGAAATGATTCAGGCAGTCAAACCCGAAGACGTATACCCCGGCATTTTGCCGCTGCTGGAAACATTGAAAGCAAACGGCAAAAAAATCGCCCTTGCGTCCGCCAGTAAAAACGGCCCGTTCCTGCTTGAACGCATGGGGCTGACCCACTTCTTCGACGCCATTGCCGACCCTGCCGCCGTCGCGCATTCCAAACCCGCCCCCGACATCTTCCTCGCCGCAGCTGAGGGTGTGGGCGCAGACATCCGCCAATGCATCGGCATTGAAGACGCCGCCGCAGGTGTCGCCGCCATCAAAGCCGCCGGCGCCTTGCCCATCGGCGTGGGCAAAGCCGAAGATTTGGGCAGCAACATCGCGCTGGTATTCGGCACCGCCGAGCTGACCTACGCCTACCTGCAAAACGTGTGGGAACAATCGGGCAGATAAAATTCTAAGGAAGTAAAAGGCCGTCTGAAAATATTTCAGACGGCCTTTCTGCTTTTAGAACAAAATAATAACCCAACTTACGCAACCCTAAAAACTGAATGCCAATTTCTCAACCATGCTATTCAAATTTATTTGAACGATTTTTTTCTAACCAGCCAACCTTAACAATCACTATTAAAATGCGCGCCAATATTTTGCCGTCTAGCGTATGCGGCTTGGGCGACTGCGAGGCTGCATTCGAGTAGGTTGCGGTTTTCGTATTCAGACGCGGTGTGCGGTTCGGTTTGGTTTTTTTTCCAAAGCCGCAGTTGGACGATAGCGCGGAGCAGGCCGGTATCGTTGCGGAGGATGCCCAGATGGCGTTGGTTGAACGCTTGTAGGGTGGGGCGGCTGAA
>NZ_KV831671.1:0-5533 GCF_001837185.1 Neisseria sp. HMSC064D07
TAGGGGATTTTGGGGAATTTTGCAAAGGTCTCAAGCTGATTGGCAGCTTGAGGGAAGATTTTTGTTTACGTATTACTGATTCAGCCCGAACATGATCTGCAAAAACTGTTCTCATTTTGTGTCGATATTGTGATAAAGCAAAACAAGTTCTAAAATATGCAGTTCATTTTCATATTAAAAACAAGGAGAAACTAATGTCTAAGATTGCTGTACTCGGCGGCGGCCTTTCCGGTCGCCTTATTGCGTTCCAATTGGCAGAGCAGGGCATTTTGGTCGAGTTGTTTGAGAAAGGCGAACGCAACGGCGCGCAAGCCGCCGCTTATGTTGCTGCGGCCATGTTGGCGCCGTCTGCCGAAGCGGTGGAGGCAACGCCCGAAGTCATCCGTTTGGGCAAACAAAGCATTGCGCTTTGGCGCGCGATTGTCGGCCGTCTGAATACGCCGGTGATGATGCAGGAAAACGGCAGCCTGATTGTCTGGCACACGCAAGACAAGCCGCTTTCTGCCGAGTTTGCCCGTCATTTGAAGCGCGGCGGCGTGGCGGAACATGAAACCATACGTTGGAACGCGGATGAAATCGCAGCAAACGAGCCGCAACTGGCAGGGCGGTTTTCAGACGGCCTGTATCTGCCGACAGAAGGGCAACTGGACGGACGGCAAGTATTGAATGCGCTTGCCGATGCTTTGGAATCAATGAATGTGGCGTGTCATTGGTCGTGCGAACGCGAAGTCGAAGATTTGGCGGCGCAATATGATTGGGTCATCGACTGCCGCGGTTATGGTGCAAAGAGCGCGTGGAACAGGCCGTCTGAAAGTGTTTTGCGCGGCGTTCGCGGCGAAGTGGCGCGCGTTTACGCCCCCGAAATTGAGCTGTCCCGCCCCGTGCGCCTGCTGCATCCGCGCTATCCTTTGTATATCGCGCCGAAGGAAAACCATATTTTTGTGATTGGTGCGACCCAAATCGAAAGCGAAAGCCAAGCGCCGGCCAGCGTGCGTTCCGGTTTGGAACTTTTGTCTGCGCTGTATGCCGTGCATCCGGCATTTGGCGAGGCGAACCTTTTGGAACTGGCCACCGGCCTGCGCCCGACTTTAAACCACCACAATCCCGAAATCCGCTTCAACCGCGAACACCGCCTGATTGAAGTCAACGGCCTGTTCCGCCACGGCTTTATGATTTCCCCAGCCGTTACCGGTGCGGCCGTGCGTTTGGCCAGTGCGCTGTTTGCCGGAGGCGACATTCCCGAATACGACGAAACCAGCGGTTTGCCGTATATCCGCGCCGCAAATTGAAGACGTTGCGGACAAAGTGGCTTGAAAATCGGGCAAATTGTTTGTGAAAGACAGCCACAGGCCGTCTGAAAATGATAAAATCGCCGTCAATTCAATTAACCTTGCGTCTGAAAACCGCATGATGCCGTATTCAGACGCCAACCAATTTCCTATTTAACGATAAGCACATGACAACCCAAACCCTTTTAATCGAACTTCTCACTGAAGAACTCCCGCCAAAAGCCCTCAATAATCTGGGCAACCATTTTGCCGCTTCCGTTGCCGAAGGCTTGGAAAAGGCGCAACTGATTGACGGCGCAGCCGAATACACTACCTATGCTTCTCCGCGCCGTTTGGCCGTTCAAGTCAAAAACGTGAAGGCCGTTCAAGCCGACCAAAAAATCGTGAAAAAAGGCCCGGCCGTGGCGAATGCCATGAAAGACGGTGCGCCGACTAAGGCTTTGGAAGGTTTTGCGCGCGGTGCGGGGGCGAAAATCGAAGACTTGACCGTCATCAACGACGGCAAGCAAGACGTGTACGCCTATGAATACGTCCAAACTGGCAAACCGCTGGGCGAGCTTTTGGAAGACATCATCAATGCTGCAGTGAAAAAATTGCCGATTCCTAAAGTTATGCGTTGGGGCAGCAGCACATTCACCTTCGTGCGCCCTGTACACAGCCTGATAGTGCTGCACGGCGGCGACATCGTCAACGTCAGCGTTTTGGGTCTGCAAAGCGGCAACAAAACATTGGGTCACCGCTTCCTCTCCAGCGGCGAAATCGCCATTGAAAATGCCGACAGCTACGCCGCCCAAATGCGCGAGCAAGGCAAAGTCGTTGCTTCGTTTGCCGAGCGCAAAGCCGCCATTCAGACGGCCTTGAACGAGCAGGCAGGCCGTCTGAAAGCCACCGTTGCCGCCGATGAAGCATTGTTGGACGAAGTGACTGCATTGGTCGAATGGCCTGTGGTATTGGAAGCAGGTTTCGAAGAACATTTCCTCGCCGTGCCGCAAGAATGCCTGATTCTGACCATGCAGCAAAACCAAAAATACTTCCCGCTGCTCGACCAAAACGGCAAGCTGATGAACCGCTTCCTGCTGGTCTCCAACCTGCAAACCGAAGACCCGTCGCACATCATCCAAGGCAACGAACGCGTTTTGCGCGCGCGCCTGTCTGATGCCGAGTTCTTCTACAAGCAAGACCAAAAAGCGACTTTGGAAAGCCGCCTGCCGAAATTGTCCAGCGTGGTTTACCACAACAAAATCGGTTCGCAGGCCGAACGCATCGAACGCCTGCAAAGCATCGCCGCCCATATCGCCAAAGCATTGGGTGCGGATGCCGCCGCAGCCGAGCGCGCCGCACGTTTGGCCAAAGCCGACTTGGTAACCGAAATGGTCGGCGAGTTCCCAGAATTGCAAGGCACCATGGGCAAATACTATGCCCGCTTGGACGGCGAAACCGAAGAAATCGCCGAAGCCATCGAGCAACACTACCAACCGCGTTTTGCCGGCGACAACCTGCCGAACGGCAAAGTGGCAACCGCCGTTGCTTTGGCCGACAAATTGGAAACCTTGGTCGGCATTTGGGGCATCGGCCTGATTCCGACCGGCGACAAAGACCCATACGCCCTGCGCCGTGCCGCCTTGGGTATTTTGCGGATGCTGATGCAGTACGGTTTGGATGTAAACGAACTGATTCAGACGGCCTTTGACAGCTTCCCCAAAGGTTTGCTCAACGAAAAAACGCCGTCTGAAACCGCCGACTTCATGCAGGCGCGTTTGGCCGTGTTGCTGCAAAACGATTATCCGCAAGACATCGTTGCCGCCGTACTCGCCAAACATCCGCGCCGTTTGGACGATTTGACCGCTAAACTGCAAGCCGTTGCCGCGTTCAAACAGCTGCCCGAAGCCGCCGCATTGGCCGCCGCCAACAAACGCGTGCAAAACCTGCTGAAAAAAGCCGATGCCGAGTTGGGCGCGGTTAACGAAAGCCTGCTGCAACAAGACGAAGAAAAAGCCCTGTATGCCGCCGCGCAAGGTTTACAGCCGAAAATCTCCGCTGCCGTTGCCGAAGGCAATTTCCAAACTGCTTTGTCTGAGCTGGCTTCCGTCAAACCGCAAGTCGATGCCTTCTTCGACGGCGTGATGGTAATGGCCGAAGATGCTGCCGTGAAACAAAACCGTTTGAACCTGCTGAACCGCTTGGCAGAACAAATGAACGCAGTTGCCGACATTGCGCTCTTGAGCGAATAAGGCCGCGTTTCAGTTGACCCGTTTTTCAGGCTGCCCGATGATTCAGGCAGCCTGAAGTTTTTCGGGCGTATCCCTTACATGGCGTTCAAGGGTATAATTCAGCAGATTTGTCAGGCAGGCAAATCGCGCACATCAAACAATTTCCCACATTCAAGAGGCAGATTATGAATATTCCAGCCATCCGAACCGCACTCGATGCCGTGTTGATTCCCACCACAATACGCACTTTGGGCAGCGAAAAAGCCGTTTCGCTTCTGGAAGAGCGTTCAGACGGCCTGCATATCGGCCTAAAATTTGCGTTTCCGGTTGCCCATATTGCTGCAGACATTGCCAACGCCGTTCAAGAAGCCGTCATTTCGCATACCGGCAAGACCCACATTCACTTGAGTATCGATACCGAAATCGGTACGCATAAAGTCCAACCCGGCGTAGCAACCATCAAAGGCGTGAAAAACATCATCGCCGTAGCATCGGGCAAAGGCGGCGTCGGCAAATCAACGACCACTGCCAACCTTGCCACCGCAATGGCCAGAATGGGCGCGCGCGTCGGCGTACTCGATGCCGACCTGTATGGCCCAAGCCAGCCCACCATGCTCGGCGTACAAGACCGCAAACCCGACCAACAAAACAAAAAACTCATTCCCGTTGAAGCCGAAAGCGGCATTCAAGTGATGTCCATCGGTTTCCTGGTCGATACCGACCAAGCCGTCGTTTGGCGCGGCCCGATGGTCAGCCAAGCCTTGCAACAGCTTATGTTCCAAAGCGAATGGGACAATGTCGATTATCTCTTCATCGACCTGCCACCCGGTACCGGCGATATCCAATTAACCCTGTCGCAAAAAATCCCCGTGACCGGCTCCGTTGTCGTCACCACGCCGCAAGACATCGCCCTGATTGATGCACGCAAAGCCGTGGATATGTTCAACAAAGTCAATATTCCGATTTTGGGCGTTTTGGAAAACATGTCTGTCCATATTTGCACCAACTGCGGCCATGCCGAAGCAATCTTCGGTGCAGAAGGCGGCAAAAACTTGGCAGAGCGTTTGAATGTACCGTTGCTCGGCCAACTTCCATTGAGCCTGCCTGTACGCGAAGCCATGGACAGCGGCACATCTTCGGCCTTGTTTGAAAACAACCAAACCATCGCCGACATCTACACCGAAGCCGCCTTCCAAATCGCGCTGGCCATTGCCGATAAAGGCAAAGACTTCAGCAGCCGCTTCCCGAAAATCGTCGTCGAATAAAAAAGTTTAAAAAAGGTGTTGACAGCTGTGCGCCCCATCTCTATAATGCACAGCTTATCGGGTCGTTAGCTCAGTCGGTAGAGCAGCGGACTTTTAATCCGTTGGTCGAGCGTTCGAATCGCTCACGACCCACCAAACGCAAAAAAAAACCTGCTTTGAAAAAAGCAGGTTTTTTTGCGTTTGGATTTTGGTAAAGAGTGATTTAGATTTAAGATTGGCCAGTTTTATCAGTAATTAAGCTGTTAGAAAAGTATAGTTATATTTTTCAATTGAAGGCAGTTAGGGTAGATATTTGGAGTTTCTTATCTAATGTAAAATCTTCATTACAAAACAGTTCACATTATTTTAAATATCATATTAATGACAAATGCAATCTATGCTTTTGTTTTTAGATTTGATTTAAATCTTCATTAAATTTCAACCTACTATAACATGCTAAAGGCGTTAAGTAGAAACATGCATACATTCATCAGTTAATAAAATTCCCTAAAAATGCATATAAAATATAAAACTACAGTAACTATTTATAAAGTTTTTGTAATTGTAATGCTTTTATTACAAATGATATATATAATTAGAAGTATATATGCGAGTTGCGTTCTTATGGGCTATTTCTAGGGTAAAGAGTAAAGATTGAAGCCTGACCAGTGGCAGTTTGCGTATAAGATCTAAAACAGGGAAGGACTCATGTCCATTCTATTAATAATTGCGAGGAATTTAAACGATGCAACTTTCCAAACTGACGGCTGCGGCAGTTTTGGCAGTATCT
>NZ_KV831672.1:0-357 GCF_001837185.1 Neisseria sp. HMSC064D07
ACTGAAACGTTTGTTGCATCAATTTGATAATAGTGCACTGATTGTTCTGTTAGGCTTACGTTGAGTCTTGTTGCAGGCTTGGCTGCTACGTAATGCGCTTCGAAAGTTGTAGGTTTGGCGCAAATTTCTGTTTTTGCAAAACCGCCTACTTGGAGAGACGACAGGTATTCACCATTGACTTTGATATTGACTGCCGTTGGGTTTACGCCCGTATCGACACGATAGAAAACCAATCCGGCTTGATTTGCCTGCAGCTTGATTTGGGATGATTGGTTATCAAAATTCGACCATTTGTTGTTGCTTAATGTACAGGCAGACAGCATAGATACTGCCAAAACTGCCGCAGCCGTCAGTTTG
>NZ_KV831673.1:0-36221 GCF_001837185.1 Neisseria sp. HMSC064D07
TTAGGGGATTTTGGGGAATTTTGCAAAGGTCTCTGACTGAGTTTGGGAGGACGCTGATGCCTGTGATTGAAGCAATGCACCGTTGGGGCAAGCAATATGCTGCGGAATGTGTGAAACATAAAAAGCAGCCGTAGGTTTTGCTGTTTAAAGTGGTACGAAAACTAAAAGGCCGTCTGAACGCCAGACGGCCTTTGGGCTATTAGAATTTAGGTAGTGAGCAACCTTCGGGAGCAACGATTCTACATTGTGTACGTCCTGCAGCTTGACATTCCTGCATTGCCTGGGCTTCAGCTTCTCCTGGATCCGTTGCTACTGAGAAAAGCTTCCATTTCTTACCAGATTTACTACTAGATTTTCCTTGAGCAACAGCAATACATCCATTTCGTGCCCAAATCTCTAGTGTGCATGGAGCATTTTTTCCACCTCGTTCACAAGTTTTAATAGCTTCTCTTTTTGCAGCTTCAAGTGAATCCATATCAAGTGCACCGCCCGCAATGCCTGTATTTAAATTAACGGCCCAAGCACCGTATTTTGAAGGAACCTTGATATTAATAATTTTGGGTTGGCTCTGAGTAGGCCCATTGTTAGACGATTGAGGTCTGCCAACGTTATATATAATCTGTCGTCCTGAACTATCAATGATACGACAGGTTCCAGTTGCAGGTTGATATTCACCGCCACAGCCATTGGCGTAAACATTAAGGCTTGTCAGCCCTAACAATACAATAAGTAATTTTTTCATTTTAAGTCTAATTTATCCATTACTCTAACTTTTGACATTTTGCTATTAGTACAATGATTTGTCATCTTTTTTACGCGGTATCTGCTGTCTTATCATTCAGTATTCATATTTTCAGACAGCTTTTATTCTCAAGTCAGATCAGCAATTAAAATTGATTTTTCAATTCACGCAAAGCAGCGAAGACTTCGAGTTCGCTGTTTAATTTTCGTCCGCTCAATTCTTCGGCGCGTGCCCGAACTTGGGGTAGGTGTACGCGGAAAAACGGATTGACTTTGCGTTCGTGTGCCAGGCTGACAGGCAGTGTCGGCGTGTGGTCGGCTGAGGCCAAGGCCGTCTGAATGTCGGCGTTGTCCGGCTCGATATGCTGGGCAAAGCGCAGATTGGAGGCGGTGTATTCGTGCGCCGGATAAAACAGCGTTTCTTCGGGCAGTTGGTTGAATCGGTGGAAACTGTCGTAAAGCTGTTCGATTGTGCCGGTAAATACGCGGCCGCAACCGGCGGAGAACAAGGTATCGCCGCAGAAAACGTGCAGGCCGTCTGAATTTTCCAACAGATAGCTGATGTGGCGGTCGGTATGGCCGGGGGTTGCCCAAACGGTAACCAAGCCTTCGCCAAACGGGAACTGCGTGCCTGCTGTGACAGTATGCGTCGCCACATCGATGTCGCTTTCGCCATAGATTGGGGATTCTAAAAATCCGTGGAACAGGCTTTTTGCGCCGCCGGTGTGGTCGGGGTGCGGATGGGTAATCCATGTTTGCGCCAGCATCAGGCGGTTGTGGACGAGGAATTTCAAAACGAGTGTGGCATCAGACGGATCGACGCAGGCGGCATGGTTGCCTTCTTGAATCATCCAGATGTAGTTGTCGTTTAGGGCTTGGATTGGCGTGATTTTCATATGCTTTCTTCTGGTTGGGGGTTTCAGACGGCCTCTAAATAATCTTTGATATTAGGGCTTTGGCCGAACACGGCTTCATGGGCTTGATGGATGCACAGTCGGTTGAACAGCAATCTTTGGGTTTGGTCACCGTCGATAATCCGTACTTGGCCTTGCAGTTTGGGCGCGTTGTGATGAAAGGTATTCTTAAACGTGTGCCAACGGTCGGTTTGCAGATGGACGATGGCAAACATATCGTGCGAGATATTAACGCCGACGCTGAATAGCTTGGCCGAGGCTTGCAGGCAGAAACTGCTGTCGCCAAACAGGCACAGCCCCGTGTTTTCAGGATAGCGGAACAATTCGATTTTCACTGCTTCGGGTTCGGCAAAGATATTGCAAAACAGCCGTTCAAACAACGACGGTTGCGCCACGCCTTCGCTCAACATACCGTAAAGCCCTCCCAGCCAATCAACATAGCAGAGAAAAGTGAAACGGTAGTCCTGCATAATGGCTTCGATGCGCTTGGGATCGCGTTTGCTGATTAAGCGGACAAATTCAAAACCGACTTCCGGCAGCCGCGCTCGAAGTGTTTGGTGCAGGCGGTGGGCAAACAGTTTTTTGTGGTTGTGCGGATTGCGCAGAATGCCGAGGAATTTCAGCCGCAATATCCGCCACAAGGCATCAGGTACTTTGACGGTATCGACATTTGCCGTAGTTGTTTTCAGATGGCCTGCAGGTAAGGTGCGCAGGTAGTTGCAGGCCTCTTCGTAGCCGCTTTCATGACGGTTGAACCAGCTTTCCAGATTGTATTGGTTGGCGGAGTCTTCGACAAAGGTCAGCGTATAGAGGTTTTTTGCCGCCAAGTTGCCGATGATGTTGACGCTTATCGCTTCGCTGCGGTTTTGTTCTTTGCCGCGGGCTTTTTCTCCAGGATGGAACATGGACAAAGGCAGCTTATAAACATTCTGATTCTGCGGGCTGACCTGCGGATTATGCGAATGCTGCCGCTGCTCGGTTTGGGCGACGAAGTGGTGTTCCTTAGTCGGATTTGCGGTCAGCAGGGCGTAAGGCTTTTCGCCGCATTCGGGAAATTCGCAATCGCTGAGGATAAAGGCTTGTCGAGTCATAATGTCGGGAAAGGCCGTCTGAATATGTCGATTATAGCTGATGGGGAGCTAAGGGGGATTATGATTATACGGAATGATGCTTCTGCTTGCAGAACACGCTAATGGAATGCCGATAATGGGAATCCAAAAAAACACTTCGCCACCGTCATTCATTCCCGCCTACGCGGGAATGACGATGGTCGGTTTGGTCTTTATATGCAAAAGGACGCAAAAAGGTCGTCTGAAAACAGGTATAGAGTGGTTCGCTAAATCGTTTTCAGACGACCTTAAATCAACAGACTGTTCAACCCATCTATTCTTCTTTTTGGAAGACATGGTTGCGGTGATACTCGAAATATTTTTCGCTTTCCGGTCGAATTTTTAATTTCATATCGGGAGAAATTCCCAACCGCTTTTGATTTTCCGAATCGATTGTCGGGCTGATTTTTATCGTACCGTCGGTATCAAACGTAATCAGTCCATTATCGAATAATCTGTCGATATTGGGTGCGAGCATCAGACCATTGAAGCGACATAAACGCTCGTTATCATCGCACACGCTCCAAGGTTTAATATGGCTGGCAATGAGTAAAGGCTCGATATCTAGACCGGTCAGCGGGCAGCTTGGATACAGTTTGAGTAGTTTTTGTCGGAAACTGCCTTGCCCTTGACGGGCTTTTATCAAAGTCTCAATTTCGGTTCGTTTTGCTGAATTGGTCTCAGATACTAAACATTCTTTGAGTTCGTCTATATCAGATTTTAAGGACAGGGCAGAAGCCGCCTGAAGATTTTTTATTTCTGCGTACCATGCCACTAATAATCCTCTTTTCTTACAGGTTCTGCATGGAGTTAGTTCTTTGTTGTATGTGTTCAAGCTCCATCGTTCAAGTTCTTCGATTGAGTTTGAGCAAACTTTGAAATATTTTTTAGTTGTGCGCCCCGGCCTTTTATTTAGTTGGCCACAATTAGCAAAATGTATTTTGGGATAATCTTTATAAATCTTAGAAGGGTCTTTAGTTTGATCTATATTTAATACAAATCCATTTGAGTTTTCTTCAATCCATTTAATATATTCATCATCATTCGGCTTGTTTTTAAAAATTACTTTGTCAGACATAAGCTTCTCCAAATCTTTCTATAAATTCAATTAAGTTTTTTTGTATATAGGTTCGGGATAAAAAATCTAGGCCGTCTGAAACAGGTTGGAGCGAAGTCCGATGTGCCTATTTCAGACGACCTTTTCTTTAAAGCCGAATCAAATCAGCCTGCCGGTTAACCCAAAGCTTTTCTTGCGCCGGCAAAGAGGCGGTACCAGCCGGACAATTCCGTCCAGTCTTCCGGTTTCCAGCTCATTTGTGCGGCGCGGTACACGCGTTCCGGATGCGGCATCATGATGGTAACGCGGCCGTTGGCGTTGGTCACACCAGCAATACCCTGAGGCGAGCCGTTAGGGTTGAGCGGATAAGTTTGGGTCACTTGGTTTTGACCGTCCACATATTGCAGCGCAATGCCTAAATCGGTGGAAATATTGCCGCCGTGCAGGGCGAAATCTGCGCGGCCTTCTCCGTGGCTAACGACAACGGGCAGGCTGAAGCCTTGCATTTCGTTCAGAATCAGCGACGCGGATTTCGGTACATGAACCATGCTCAGGCGCGCTTCAAACTGTTCGCTCAAATTGCGTTTGAACTTCGGCCAGCCTGCCGTGCCGGGGATGATTTCGGCGAGGTTGCTGACCATTTGACAGCCGTTGCACACGCCCAATGTCAGCGTGTTCGGATCAGCAAAGAAGGCGGCAAATTGGTCGCGCAGAGCAGGGTGGAACAGAATCGATTTCGCCCAGCCTTCGCCTGCACCGAGTACGTCGCCGTAGCTGAAGCCGCCACACGCCGCCAGCATTTTGAAGTCGGCAAGGTGGACGCGGCCTGCCATCAGGTCGGACATATGCACGTCGTAGGCATCAAATCCGGCGCGGGTAAAGGCGGCGGCCATTTCGATTTGTCCGTTTACGCCCTGTTCGCGCAAGATGGCGATTTTGGGTTTTGCACCGCTGTTGATAAACGGCGCGGCGATGTCTTCGTTTACATCAAACTTCACGTCGGCAAACAATGCGCTGCGTTCGTTGTCGTCAATCAGGGCAAACTCGTTGTCTGCGCAGGCAGGGTTGTCGCGCAGGCGTTGGATGGCGTGGCTGGTTTCCTGCCATGCGCGTTGCAGGTCGGCGCGGTTTTGTCCCAATACGATGCCTGTCTGATTGCGGATAACGATTCTTTCGTCAGAACCAATGGTGGCAACGGTATGCAGTGCCAAATCAGCTTCTTTAAACAAGGCTTCTACGGCTGCTACATCTTGTTTGGCAATTTGAATCACTGCGCCCAGCTCTTCATTGAACAATGCGCGGATGCTTGCTACGTTGACATCGGCTTGGTTGGCAACCAGTGAAGTCAAATCCACATTCAAGCCGCAACGTGCCGCAAACGCCATTTCCACCAGCGTCGCAAACAAGCCGCCGTCGCTGCGGTCATGGTATGCCAAGAGTTTGTCTTCGGCGACAAGCTGTTGAATCACATTGTAAAACGCTTTCAGACGGCCTGTATCGTCCAAATCAGGCGCATCGCCAGTCATGTTGTTGTAAACCTGACCGAATGCAGAGCCGCCCATACGCGCTTTGCCGTTGCCCAAGTCAACCAGCAGCAATACGCTGTCTTCGACGTTTTTCAATTCGGGCGTAACAGTCTTGCGTACGTCTTCCACTGGCGCAAACGCGGAGATAATCAGGCTCAACGGCGAAACAACGGATTTTTTCTCTTCGCCATCCTGCCACACGGTTTTCATCGACAAGCTGTCTTTGCCCACGGGGATGCTTAAATCCAATGCCTGACAGGCTTTGGAAACGGCTTCGACGGTGCGGTAGAGTTTTTCGTCTTCGCCCTCGTTGCCGCACGCTGCCATCCAGTTGGCGGAGAGTTTGATGTTGCCGATGTCGCCGATATTGACCGCAGCGATGTTGGTGATGGCTTCGCCGACGCACATTCTGCCCGAAGCAGGCGCGTCAAACAGGGCGACGGTCGGTTTTTCGCCCATAGACATCGCTTCGCCGCGATAGGTATTGAAGCCCATCATGGTAACGGCGCAGTCGGCTACGGGGGTTTGGTATTTGCCGACCATTTGGTCGCGGTGGGTCATGCCGCCAACGCTGCGGTCGCCAATGGTAATCAGGAAGTTTTTAGCCGCTACGGTAGGCAGGCGCAGAACGCGATAGGCGGCTTCGGTAATGTCGATATCGCCCGCGTTAAACGGTTTTTCGGACGGTGTAACTGTTTTGTCGGTGCGCGTGGTTTTGGGCGGTTTGCCGAGCAAGACGTTCAACGGCAAATCGACAGGATTGTTGGAGAACAAATCGTCGCGCACTTTCAAATGACCGTCGTCGGTCGCCGTGCCGACCACGGCAAACGGGCAGCGTTCGCGTTCGCAGATGGCGCGGAAGGTGTCCAAATCTTTTTCCAAAATGGACAACACATAACGCTCTTGCGATTCGTTGCACCAGATTTGCAGCGGGTTGAGGCCGTGTTCTTCCAGCGGCACTTCGCGCAGTTTGAATACCGCACCGCGTCCGGCATCGTTGACGAGTTCGGGGAAGGCGTTGGACAGGCCGCCTGCGCCGACATCGTGGATGGAGATAATCGGGTTTTGGTCGCCAAGCTGCCAGCAACGGTCGATGACTTCTTGCGCGCGGCGTTCGATTTCGGGGTTGCCGCGTTGTACGGAGTTGAAGTCCAAAGACGCATCGTTCGTGCCGGTATTCATGGATGAAGCCGCGCCACCACCCAAGCCGATAAGCATGCCCGGGCCGCCCAGTTGGATCAGCAACGCGCCTTCGGGGATTTCGTCTTTGTGTGTTTGTTGTGCCTGAATGCTGCCCAAGCCGCCGGCAATCATAATCGGTTTGTGATAGCCGCGAACCTGGCCGTCGAATTTTTCTTCAAAGGTACGGAAGTAGCCCAAGAGATTTGGACGGCCGAATTCGTTGTTGAACGCTGCACCGCCAATCGGGCCTTCAATCATGATGTCTAGAGGAGAAGCAATATGGCCGGGTTTGCCGTAGGCTTGTTCCCACGGCTGCTCCAAGCCTGGAATATTCAGGTTGGAGACGGTAAAACCGGTCAAGCCCGCTTTCGGACGTGAGCCTTTGCCCGTTGCGCCTTCGTCGCGGATTTCGCCGCCCGCACCCGTTGCCGCGCCTGCAAACGGCGCGATGGCGGTCGGATGGTTGTGCGTTTCCACTTTCATGATGATATGGGTGTCTTCTTCGTGGAAACGGTAGCCTTGGTTTTCCGCCGCATTCGGATAGAAACGCTCGACTTTTGCGCCTTCGATTACGGACGAATTGTCTTTATAGGCAACGACTGTGCCTTCGGGATGTGCGTTGTGTGTATCGCGAATCATGCCGAAAAGGGATTTCGGTTGTTTTTCGCCGTTGAGGATGAAGTCGGCGTTGAAGATTTTGTGGCGGCAGTGTTCGCTGTTTGCCTGAGCGAACATCATCAATTCAACATCGGACGGATTGCGGTTTAAAGCCTGATAGTTTTCAACCAGATAATCGATTTCGTCGGCAGAAAGCGCCAAGCCCATTTCGGTATTGGCTTTGACCAATGCCTCTTTACCGCCGCCCAATACATCTACGCTGGAGAAGGTTTCCGATTGGATGTGGTGGAACAGTTGCGCCGCTGCATCGATGTCGGTCAACACGCTTTCGGTCATGCGGTCGTGCAACAGGGCTGCCCATTGTTGTTTTTGCTCGTCGGTAAGCGCACCTTCCAACCATACGGCCATGCCGCGTTCGATACGCTCAATGCCTTCCAAACCGCAGTTCTCGGCGATATTGGTTGCTTTGGAAGCCCAAGGCGAAATGGTGCCCAAACGGGGCGTTACCAAAAATAAATGCAAGCCCTCGCGCGCTTTTGGCGTTTGTTCAACGCTTTGCGCTGCCAGTAAGGCTTGCAGTTTTTCGACTGTCGCGGCATCAAGTGCTTTTTCGCTACCGACAAAATACCAAAATTCGCTGCTTAATTTGACTTCGGGCAGGCCGAGTGCGGCTGCTTTTTGAAAGAGTTTTTCAACACGGAAATCGGAAAGGGCGGTTACACCGCGCAAGGGCAGAACAACAGACATGGATTCAGCTCACAAAATGCAGTTGGAGAATCCATTATTATACCTGAAAAATGCAATTTTGCTTGTGAATTTATACTTCAAGTGTTGACAATTTTTGCTTGTAAATTGAAGGGGAATGAGGCGATCGTGTCACCTGCTTTTTTATTTTATACCTGATTATTCGATTATTTTTGTTTATTTTTGAATAATCGGGAGGAATGGGGACGGATAGGCGTAACGATATAAAGTGAAAATTATTTGATTGTTGTCTTTGACATTTTGCTGACAATAAGGCCGTCTGAAACATTGTTTTCAGACGGCCTTGCCTTATCCTTTTCTCTTGTTTCCCAGCATATCCAGCAATCCTGCCAGATTGCTTTTTCCTTCTTCCTTGCTCACAATCGGCTCGCCGCCTTTGCGGCCTAAAATCTTGATGTCTTCCTGCGGCATTTCATCTATGAAACGGCTCGGCTCAGGGAATTGCCATGTGCCTTGCTTTTTACGTTTGAGGCAGTGGGTTAGCGTAAGTTGGCGTTTGGCGCGGGTAATGCCGACGTACATCAGGCGGCGTTCTTCTTCGACATTGTCTTCTTCGATGCTGTCGTTGTGTGGCAAGATGCCTTCTTCGCAACCGACAAGGAAAACGTAGGGGTATTCCAAACCTTTGGAAGCGTGCAGGGTGGAGAGTTTGACGGCATCGACTTCTTCTTCGCTTTTGCCTTCCAAAAGTGTCATCAGGGCGATGGTTTGGGCAAGCTCAATGATGTTTTTGCCGTCTTGCTCGCCTTTGCGTTCCAGCCAGCCGGTCAGGTCGGTAACATTGCGCCATTTGATTTCTCCTGCTTTGCCCTCTTCATTGGCCAGCAAGTGGTTTTCGTAGTCGATTTCTTTTAGCAGGTTATGGATAAGCTCGCCTGCTTCGCTGGTTTCGGCTTTGGTGCGGTAGTTTTCAATCATATCCATGAAGGCTTGCAGGTGTTGGCGGTTGGTATGGTTCAATAGGGCAAGCGCTTCTTCGTTTTGCGCGGCCTCATACAGGCTGCATTCGTGTTCGTTCGCGTAGGTGTTGAGTTTGCCCAATGTAACGTCGCCGATGCCGCGTTTGGGTGTGGTCACGGCGCGCAGGAAGGCAGGATCGTCGTTGGGGTTAGCAAGCAGGCGCAAATAGGACAACACATCTTTGATTTCGGCTTTGTCGAAAAAGCTTTGTCCGCCGGAGAGTTGGTAGGGAACGCGCGCGCTGCGCAAGGCTTCTTCAAAAATCCGCGCCTGATGGTTGCCGCGGTATAACACAGCGAAATCGGCGTATTGGGTTTTATCGCCGCCGACCAGCTTTTGCTTGACGATTTGGCTGACGACCCAGTCGGCTTCATGTTGCTCGCTTTGGCAGGCAACGACTTTGACAATTTCGCCTTCGCCGAACTGCGACCAAAGTTTTTTGGTAAAGAGTTTGGGGTTGTTTTCAATCACTTTATTAGCGATTTTGAGAATCCGAGCAGTGGAGCGGTAGTTTTGCTCCAGCTTGATGACCTTCATCTGCGGATAGTCTTCCTGCATTTTGCGCAGGTTTTCCATGTTTGCGCCGCGCCATGCGTAGATCGACTGGTCGTCATCGCCGACGGCGGTAAACATGCCTTCCGCGCCGGTCAAGAGCTTCATCAGGGTAAATTGGCAGGTGTTGGTGTCCTGACATTCGTCAACCAACAGATAACGCAGCCGCCGCTGCCATTTGTTACGCACTTCGCTGTTTTGCTGCAACAGTACGGCGGGCAGGCGGATTAAGTCGTCGAAGTCTACTGCCTGATAGCTTTGCAGGGTTTCCTGATAGCTCGCATACACGCGCGCTGTTTGTTGTTCCCACACATTAGAGGCCGTCTGAACGACATCTTCAGGCGTTTTTAGATCGTTTTTCCAAAGGGAAATTTGGTGTTGCGCTTTGAATATGGCTTCTTTACCCGTACCGCCCAAAAGTTCGCCGATGATTTTGGCGCTGTCGGTAGAGTCGAGGATAGAAAAGTTTTTTTTGTAACCAATATGGTTCGCCTCTTCGCGCAAAATCTTCATACCCAAAGAGTGGAACGTGCAAATCGTCAGCCCGCGCGTTTGTGACTTAGGCAGCATTTTAGAGACGCGTTCCTGCATTTCTGTGGCGGCTTTATTGGTAAAGGTAATCGCGGCGACGGTATGCGGCAGATAGCCGACATTGACAATCAAATGCTTGATTTTTTGCGTAATCACGCCGGTTTTTCCGCTGCCTGCGCCGGCAAGGACGAGCAGGGGGCCGCTTAGATATTTGACCGCGGCTTGCTGTTGGGGGTTGAGTTTCATTGAAAGGGAAGACGGGTAATGTAGGGAGCAATTATACAACAAGGCCGTCTGAAATTTTCAGACGGCCTTGGGCGTTTTTTAGAGTAAACCTTATTCAAAATATTTCAATTTGCCTTTGAAGTCTTCCAGCTTCTCATAGCCTTTTTGCGCCATGATGGCTTTTAACTCAAGGGAAACACGTTCAAAAATGTCTACGCCTTGCTGGTGTAGCGCCGTGCCGATCTGCACCATGCTTGCGCCGCACAAGATGTGTTCAAACGCATCACGACCGCTGTAAACGCCGCCTGTTCCAATGACTTGAATAGACGGATCCAGTCTTTGATAGAATGCATGGACATTGGCAAGCGCGGTCGGTTTGATGTATTGACCGCCTATGCCGCCGAAGCCGTTTTTCGGGCGGATCACGACGGATTCGTCCTCGATATACATGCCGTTGCCGATGGAGTTGACACAGTTGACGAATTTTAAGGGATGGCGGTTGAACACTTCCGCCGCTTGATCGAAATGGGCAATATCAAAATACGGCGGTAGTTTGATGCCCAAGGGCTTATCGAAGTAGGTAAAGGCATTGTTCAAAATCATCTCGGTTGTTTCAAAGTCGTAGGCGATTTGCGGCTTGCCGGGGACGTTTGGGCAGGAAAGATTGAGTTCGGTAATGCCGTTGAATCCGCTGTTTTGCACCTTTTCCAGCAGGATATGTGTTTCGCCGGGCGACAGACCGACCAGTGATAGGAAAAATATCCGTTCAGGCTGAGACTCTTGAAGGGTAAGCAGGTAATCCAGATAGTAATCAATGCCTTGATTCGGCAATCCCATCGAATTGATGCTGCCGAGAGGCACGTCCCGATAACGCGGCTCGGGGTTGCCTTGACGAGGGGTAAGCGTTGCGGTCTTGGTAATGAAAGTGCCTGCCGAAGACTGTCTGACCGCTTCCAATTCCTCAACAGTCATACATGACACACCTGCCGCGTTCATCAGGCAGTTGTCAAAAGAAAAACCGGCGACTTGTGTTTTCAACGATACCATCTCCTGCTCCTTTTCTTCGTAAAATCAAATTGTTTGCCAAGCGTAACACGAAGAGGCAGTACGATTTTTAACAAACATCAAATGACAAAGCATGTAGGCGGATGTTGTTTTCAATATTGAAAAAAGGCCGTCTGAAAAACTCAAACGGTCTTTCAGACGGCCTTCGCTATATGGCATCAATTAGGGAATAAAAGCTGTCGGCTGATTTGGATATTGGGTTTTGAAAATCAGGCCAACCATTCGACTAAAGCTGCTTCAAAACGTTTCAAGCCTTCGGCCATATCTTCATCGTTCAGCAGCAGGCTGGGGGCGAAGCGCACCACATTGGCGCCGGCAACCAGTACCATCAGGCCGTGTTTTAAAGCGGCGGCGGTAATTTCCGATGCCTTGCCTGCGTATTCGTCTGCCAACACGCAGCCGAGCAGCAAGCCCATGCCGCGGACTTCTTTAAATACGCCGGTCTTTTCGCCTATTTCACGCAAGGCCGTCTGAAGTTTTTGGCCTTGTTGCTCAACGTGTGCCAATGTTTCGGGCGCATTGATGATGTCAAACGCACGGCTGCCGACCGCGCACGCCATTGGGTTGCCGCCGAAGGTCGAGCCATGTGTTCCGGGGCCGAAGGTTGGGGCGATTTTATCGGTGGTCAGTATCGCGCCAATCGGGAAACCGCAACCCAAGGCTTTGGCTGAGCTGAGAATATCGGGTGTTACGCCGTAATGCTCGTAGGCAAACAGTTTGCCCGTATGACCCATGCCGGTTTGTACTTCGTCCAAAATCAGCAAAGCGCCGTGTTTATCGCATAAACGGCGTGCGGCTTGCAGATATTCTTGAGTGGCAGGCAGAATGCCGCTTTCACCTTGAATCGGCTCGATAATCACGGCGCAGGTTTTGTCGCTGACGGCGGCTTCCAATGCGGCAATATCATTAAATGGAACATGAGTAATATCTGACGGCAGCGGCTCGTAGTCTTTGCTGTATTTGGGCTGGCCGCCGACGGATACGGTAAACAGGGTACGGCCGTGAAAGCTGTTGAGGCAGGAGATGATTTCGGTTTTGTGTTCGCCAAAATGATCGCGGCCGTATTTGCGCGCCAGTTTTAGCGCGGCTTCATTGGCTTCTGCGCCGGAATTGCAGAAAAACACTTTGTCGGCAAAGGTGTTTTCGACCAGTTTTTTGGCCAATTCTTGCGCCGGTTGGGTGGTGTAGATATTAGAAATGTGCCAGAGTTTTTGCGATTGTTCGGCCAAGGCTGCGACCAAATCGGGATGGCAATGTCCCAACGCGTTCACAGCAATACCGCCTGACAGGTCAATGTATTCTCGTCCTTCAGTATCCCAAACCCGGCTGCCGAGCGCGCGTTCCGGAATCATGGGGGCGAATGAGAAATTGGGTGTCAGGTAGTTTTGCATGTTCTTTTCCTTTTGATATTGTCAACAATTTCTTCAATTATGCGCCTATTGATTGAGAGATTCAATATGGTAATCAGGCCGTCTGAAAACTGGCTTTCAGACGGCCTGATGCTTATTTATGCTTGATTTCCCAGCATTGATGGATTTTTTTGTTGCGGAAATCGTCGGGAACGGACTGCTTGGAAATGTCTTTGACGGCATATTGTTCCGCGACCGAATCGTCCAACACAAAGCTGCGCAAGTTGTTGGAGAAATACAGAATGCCGTCTGAAGCGAGTAGGCTCATTGCGCCGTCAATCAGCTTTTTATGGTCGCGCTGGATGTCGAGGATGTCGAGCATCTTTTTGCTGTTGGAAAAGCTGGGCGGGTCCATGACGATCAGGTCGAACTTTTTGCCTTCGTCTGCGGCGTTTTGCAGGTATTGGAACACATCGGCGCGGACGATTTTGTGTTGTTCGGTGTCGATGCCGTTGAGTTCAAAATTGCGTTTTGCCCACTCGAGATAAGTGTTGGATAAATCGACGGTTTCGCTGGATACCGCGCCGCCGGTTGCAGCATAGACGGTAAAGCTGCCTGTGTAGGAAAACAGGTTGAGGAAGCGTTTGCCCGCTGCGGTGTCGCCGACTTTTTTGCGCGTGTTGCGGTGGTCGAGGAAAAGGCCGGTATCGAGGTATTTGTCGAGGTTGACCCAAAACTTGCGGCCGTTTTCAGTGATGACGAAATCGTCGCCGGTTTTGCCGGTTTTCTCGTATTGCTGCAAACCTTTTTGGCGTTCTCGGCGTTTGAGGTGGATTTGTTCGGGCGCAAAGCCGGTCACAAAACCGATGGCTTCCAATACATCCGCAAGCCATGCTTCGTATTCTTCGGGCTGCATCAGCCAGCCGGTATCGTATTCCTGAAGGTGGATTTGGTCGCTGTAAACATCGACGGCAAAGGGAAATTGGGGAATATCGCGGTCATAAATGCGCCAGGCTTCGATATTGTTGCGTTTGGCCCATTTCATAAGATGTTTGATGTTTTTGCCCAAGCGGTTGGCAAAGGGGGTAATGTCAGTCATGGTTTCAGACGGCCTGAATTAAGTATTGGGAAGGGGTTGGATTTTAACGCACTTGATGCCTTTTTGCTTGACTGTTATCCATAAAATCTATATTATCCGCCGTTCGCCTTTTGATACGAAGCCATCGTCATCCAACCTAAACCGCCGTTTCGGGCGTGTTTCTTTTATTGCTTGCATATTTGCAAAGCCTTTTCTGTGCAGGTTGTCGTCGATGTTAACCACAAGCAAGATGCTTGCGACAACCCTGTAACTTCACATTCCCCGTATCGTTACTTTCCTTTGCTTCAGGTCGTCTGAAATTGTTCAGGCGTGCGCGTTGTTGTCTCTTAGGATAGATATGTCTATTAAATTTGCCGATTTGAACCTTGATAAAAACATTTTGTCTGCCGTAAGCAGCGAGGGTTATGAAAGCCCGACCCCGATTCAGGCGCAAGCGATTCCGTTTGCTTTGGACGGACGCGATATTATGGCTTCGGCACAAACCGGTTCAGGCAAAACCGCAGCCTTCTTGCTGCCGACTTTGCAAAAACTGACCAAACGCAGCGAAAAACCGGGCAAAGGCCCACGCGCTTTGGTATTGACTCCAACCCGTGAATTGGCGGCTCAAGTGGAAAAAAACGCGCTGGCGTATGCTAAAAATATGCGTTGGTTCCGTACCGTCAGCATTGTCGGCGGCGCATCTTTCGGCTACCAAACCCGTGCTTTGAGCAAACCGGTTGACCTGATTGTCGCCACTCCGGGCCGTCTGATGGACTTGATGCAGAGCGGCAAAGTTGATTTTGAACGTTTGGAAGTGCTGATTCTGGACGAAGCCGACCGTATGTTGGACATGGGCTTTATTGATGACATCGAAACCATCGTTGAAGCAACGCCGAGCGACCGTCAGACTTTGTTGTTCTCCGCCACTTGGGACGGCGCGGTGGGCAAACTGGCGCGCAAATTGACCAAAGACCCTGAAACCATCGAAGTTGAGCGTGTGGATGATCAAGGCAAAATCGAAGAGCAGCTGTTGTACTGTGACGATATGCGCCATAAAAACCGCCTGCTCGACCATATCTTGCGCGATGCCAATATTGATCAATGCGTGATTTTCACGTCCACCAAAGCCATGACCGAAGTCATCGCGGATGAGTTGTACGAAAAAGGTTTTGCCGCCAACTGCCTGCACGGCGATATGCCTCAAGGCTGGCGTAACCGCACGCTGATGGACTTGCGCAAAGGCCGCTGCAAAATTTTGGTTGCCACCGATGTAGCCGCACGTGGTATCGACGTACCGACCATTACCCACGTTATCAACTACGACTTGCCGAAACAGGCTGAAGACTACGTTCACCGCATCGGCCGTACCGGCCGCGCAGGCCGTACCGGTATTGCGATTACTTTTGCCGAAGTAAACGAATACGTCAAAGTACACAAAATCGAAAAATATATCGGCCGTAAATTGCCTGAACTGACCATCGAAGGCATGGAACCCACACGCAAACGTAAATCTGCCGGCGGCAAACCGAAAGGCAAAGGCGGCTGGGGCGATCGCAAATCCGGCGGCTGGCGCGGCGATAAGAAACCGGCTAAAGAAGGTTTCGGCGGTAAAGCTCGCGGCGAAGGCCATAAAAAAGACGGTTTCAAGAAAGATGGCTTTAAGAAAGATGGTTTCAAAAAAGCTGACGGTTTCAAAAAAGGCGGCGAAGGCTTTAAAGGCAAGCGCAAGTCTAACGACGGCTTTGGCGGCAAACACAAAAGAGGTTGATTGCTTCAATCTTAAGGCCGTCTGAAAAAGATATAAGGGCGTGTGAAGACACGCCCTTTTTTTATAAATAAAGAATTATAGATGATACGATTATGAAGAATATATGGCAAATTTTAAATACTGTGGCATAATTATATTACTATTTACTATATTTTAAAAAGGATGAACAAATGAAGAAATTATTTTTGACTGCTTTTGTTTCTGTCTTATTAGCAGGATGTGCTGGTACTAATTTTAATTGGGATAATGCACGGCAAATTAAGCAGGGAATGAATGAAAAGGAAGCTGTTGCATTAATGGGTACTCCAAGTGCAGTAAGGTCATCTCCTGAAGGACTGATTTATGTTTGGACACATGTTAATGGAATGACAGGATCTATTAAAACTCTGTCAATGGTTGTGAAAGATGGAGTTGTTGTTTCTGCACCAGTTGTACCTGATGGATATAAATAAAATAGATTAATAATAAAAAAGCGTAAGTTAAAACTCACGCTTTTTTCAGACGGCCTCTTACAAAGCGGCCAATACGGCATCGCCCATTTCGGAGCAGGAAACCAGTTTGGTACCTTCTTCGTAAATGTCGCCGGTACGCAAGCCTTGTTGCAGTACTTTTTGTACGGCGTTTTCAACTTGTTGTGCGCGTGCTTCGTCGTTCAGGCTGTAACGCAGCAACATGGCAAGAGACAATACGGTTGCCAGCGGGTTGGCTTTGTTTTGACCGGCAATGTCGGGGGCAGAACCGTGAGACGGTTCGTACAGGCCTTTGCCGTTTTCGTCTAAAGAAGCAGAAGGCAGCATACCGATGGAGCCGGTCAGCATGGAGGCCTCGTCGGAGAGGATATCGCCGAAGATATTGCCGGTGGCAATCACGTCAAATTGTTTGGGCGCGCGTACCAACTGCATGGCGGCATTATCAACGTACATATGGGAAAGCTCGACATCAGGGTATTGTTTGCCGACTTCTTCAAAGATTTCGCGCCACAGTTCGGTGGTTTCCAAAACGTTGGCTTTGCCTACGGAGCAGACTTTTTTGCTACGTTTTTGGGCGGATTGGAAGGCAACGTGGGCGATGCGGCGGATTTCGCTTTCGCTGTATTTCATGGTGTTGTAGCCTTCGCGTTCGCCGTTTTCTAGAACACGGATGCCGCGTGGCTCGCCGAAGTAGATGTCGCCGGTGAGTTCGCGCACAATGAGGATGTTGAGGCCTGCGACGATTTCGGGTTTGAGCGTGGAGGCGTTGGCAAGCTCGGGATAGAGGATGGCGGGGCGCAGGTTGGCAAACAGGTTCAGGTCTTTGCGGATTGCCAATAGGCCGCGCTCGGGGCGTAGCGGGCGGTCGAGATTGTCGTATTGCGGGCTGCCGACCGCGCCGAGCAGGACGGCATCGGCTTTGCGGCAGAGGTTTTGTGTAAATTCGGGATAGGGATGGCCGTATTCGTCGTAGGCTTCGCCGCCTAGTGGGGCGTATTCGTAGCTGGCGTCCAGACCTTGGGCGATGAGTTTGTCGAGTACGCGGACGGTTTCGGCGACGATTTCGGGGCCGATGCCGTCGCCTCGGAGGATGGCGATATGTTTGGTCATGGTAAAATCCTTATGAGGGTTTGGAAAAGGGAAGGTCGTCTGAAAACGGCGATGCGTTTTCCATTTTTTAGGATGGTGTTTTCAGACGACCTTTTGTGTCTGTTTGCAGGTCGGTTTGCTTGAACGAGGCTGATTGTACCATTGCGGCATCGAGAAAGCTGCGTGGAAATCATGCTGGCGGATTTGTCGGGAACGCGATGGGCGATGTAGCCGAGTTTTACAGTATTTGCGAAGGTTTGGAGGGAATCAGTAACGTTCTGCTTCGATACGGATTTTAAAGACGGCTTTGCGTATGGACTTTTCTTCGCTCACCAATGGGGCGTGCGCGTCGTTGGGAAAGAAGAGGGCAAACTTGCCCGGTTGGAGCGTGAGCCAGGTTTCCGGTTCGCAGTCGAAAAATTCGATGTCGCGCTTTTCGTCGTAGCCCAAACCGTTTTTCAGACGACCTCTGTCTATCCAGCCGTAGGTTTCTTCCCCGCTGATGGGGACTTGGATGTCGATATGTTTCAAATGCGCTTCCGGCTTGGCATCGGCTTTGCTCCTCATTGGTTCGCTGCCGATAAAGAGGCGGATGTTTGGGTTTTCACACGGCACTTGTCCGTCGGGCAGGGCGGCGAAATCCAGTGTTTGCAACAGCCGGACGGCGTCGGCGAAGTCCGGGTGCAGTGCGGCGTAGCGGGTGGCGTTGCTGATGATGTCGGTAATCATGTTTTGCAGAAAGAGATAAAAAGGCCGTCTGAAAATTAAACCTCAGGGTGTAGCGAAGCCAATACGTTCTTCAAGATGCCTTGCCGGAAGACAAATAAAACTTCAGTATAGGCGGCACCATCTCCGATGATGGTCGTTAAGAAAAGGGTATCGTCTTTAGCGCGGTAGTAACAGTGGCTCAGTTGCGTATTATCGCCTGCCTTTTCAAAATATGGGTCGAACAGGTGGTCATATTGGGCTCGGGGAGCGATTTGTGTTTTACCGTTGCGGAAAAAGGCAATTTCACGATAGTGGCTGAATGGAATTGTACCGTCAGTGCCGAACATTTCTTTTCCGCGATAATGGGAAAGTCCGTATTGATCGTGTGCAAACAGATGTTTTTCTTTCTTATAGTTGAAACGTTCCGATTTAATGCGCACGCCCATACCGTTTTTTTGGCAGGTAAAGCCGTCGGCAGTGGCCGTAACGGGGATGCTTTCATAACGCGACAACGGAATCAGTCGCGAAGTATGCACCCAGCCATCTAGCTTTTTTTTGCCGCGCAAATCGTAGGTCATCTGCCAACCGTGTTCTAAATGAAGCTTTCCGTCCATCTCGGGGGTATAAACATGGGTACCGTTTGGAATTTTGGTCAGGATTCGGCTTTGGGCGTTCGGTTTTTCGCGTAAGTTGCTGTATCCGTCAGGATCTTGAATTTCTGAGAATTCCGCATGTGCGGCGAGGCTGATAAAAAGTATAGGGAGCAGGATAATTTTTTTCATGGTGTTGTGTGTGTGAAATTGTTGGGTATGTTTTTCAAATATGATGGTAAAGAGTAACGACCTGATTGTGTGTTAATAAAAGAGGTCGTCTGAAAATTCGTTACGCTCGTTTTCAGACGACCTCATCGTTTATCAACCGTTAAACAGCCAAGGCTGGCTTTGGCGGCGTTTTTCTTCGAAATCGCGGATTTCGTCGGCGTGTTGCAGGGTTAAGCCGATTTCGTCCAAACCGTTTAAGAGGCAGTGTTTGCGGTGTTCGGTAATGTCGAATTTGAACGTTTCGCTGCTTGGTGTGGTCAGGGTTTGCTCGGCAAGGTCGATGGAGAGCTGATAGCCTTCGTTGGCTTCGACTTCTCTGAAAAGCTGATCAACTTGTTCTTCAGTCAACACGATGGGCAGGAGGCCGTTTTTGTAGCAGTTGTTGAAGAAGATGTCGGCGAAGCTGGGGGCGATGACGGCGCGGAAACCGTAGTCGTCCAATGCCCAAGGGGCGTGTTCGCGCGAGGAGCCGCAGCCGAAGTTTTTGCGTGTCAACAGGATTTGTGCGCCTTGGTAACGCGGCTGGTTCAGCGAGAAATCGGGGTTCAGCGGGCGTTTGCTGTTGTCCATGCCCGGTTCGCCGTGGTCGAGGTAACGCCATTCGTCAAAGGCATTGGGACCGAAGCCGCTGCGTTTGATGGATTTCAAAAATTGTTTGGGGATGATGGCGTCGGTATCGACGTTGCTGCGGTCGAGCGGGGCGACGATGGCGGTGATTTTGGTAAAGGCTTTCATGTCAGGTTCTTATAGGAATAATGTGAAAAAATGATGGTTGTTTGGCGGGTTGGATTAACGTGTGCTGTGCAAACCGATTCGGTTGCCTTCGGTATCTTCGATAAAGGCGGCAAAGCCGTTGGCGATGGGGAATTTCCCCTGCAACAATTTTCCCCCTGCTGAAACGGCTTTTTTTGCGGTCTCGGCACAATCCGGACAATTGAAGAAAATAGTCGTGCCGCCGTGGCCGGGTTGGGCGTTGCTGTCGTTCCAAATCATGCCGGCAGTACCGTGTTGCGTGTAATCGGCTGGAAAAATGATGAAACGGAAGCCGTTGCCGCCGATATCTTGCAAAGGTTTGCCGAAGACGGATTCGTAAAACGCTTTGGCTCGATCCAAATCTTGGGCGTGAATACCAAACCAGCTTGACGGATTGCTCATTGTTTCTTCCTTTGCTTGGAATTGTGAAAATGTCTGAACAAGTAATAAGGTATCAGGCCGTCTGAAACGGAGTCAGGAGCTTCAGACGGCCTGATTTACCGAATTATTCGGTAGCGGCTTCGATTTTTTCTCCAACATGGCTCATGCCGCGGCCTACTGCATTGCCGCCTTTTTTAACGGCTTCTTCAGTTTTATCGGCTACGCGTTCAGCGGTTTCTTTGGTTTTGTCGGCTACACGTTCTGCAGTTTCTTTGGTTTTGTCCCAATTGCGGTTGGTATCGTCTTTTGCGCCGGACCAAGTGCTGGAACAAGCTGACAGGATGAGGGCTGCGGCAGCTAATGCAAACAGTTTTTTCATACTAGATTCCTTTCAAGTTATCAATGATTAAGAAGGTTTTCAGACGTTTTGCGCAATAGGAAAACTTACTTGAGCAAGGTATTGTTTCAGACGGCCTGATCAATAAAGGCCGTCTGAAAATACTTTAAGCCATAGTGCGGATGTCGGTAAAGTGGCCGGTCACTGCGGCTGCGGCTGCCATGGCAGGGCTGACGAGGTGGGTGCGTCCGCCGTTGCCTTGACGGCCTTCAAAGTTACGGTTGGAGGTGGAGGCACAACGTTGTCCCGGGGTTAGGCGGTCGGCATTCATTGCGAGGCACATAGAGCAGCCCGGCTCGCGCCATTCAAAACCGGCTTCGATAAATACTTCGTGCAAGCCTTCTTTTTCTGCCTGCTCTTTAACCAAACCGGAGCCGGGAACAATCAACACGCGTTGTACATTGTCCGCTTTTTTACGGCCTTTTGCGATAGCGGCGGCTTCGCGCAAGTCTTCGATACGGCTATTGGTGCAAGAGCCGATAAAGACGATATCGACAGGAATTTCGTTTAATGGCGTACCGGCTTCCAAGCCCATGTATTCAAGGGCGCGTTCCATGCCGCTGCGTTTGACCGGATCGGCTTCTTCGGCAGGATTAGGCACTTTGCCGCTGATGTCCAAAACCATTTCAGGTGATGTTCCCCAGGTTACTTGAGGTTCGATGTCTTCGGCTTTGAAGTGGTATTCTTTATCGAATACTGCGCCTTCGTCAGACACCAGCGTGCGCCAGTACTCGACGGCGTTGTCCCACGCTTCGCCTTTAGGTGCGAAAGGTTTGCCTTTTACATAGTCGATGGTGGTTTGGTCGACGGCAACCATGCCTGAGCGCGCACCGGCTTCGATCGCCATATTGCACAAGGTCATGCGGCCTTCCATAGAAAGGCTGCGGATGGCTTCGCCGCCAAACTCAATGGCGTAACCTGTACCACCGGCCGTACCGATTTGACCGATGATGTAAAGTGCCACGTCTTTGGCGGTAACACCGGGTTTCAGACGGCCTTCAACGGAAATCAGCATGGATTTGGATTTTTTTGCGGTAATACATTGGGTTGCCATGGTGTGCTCGACTTCGGAAGTGCCGATACCGTGCGCTAATGCGCCGAATGCGCCGTGGGTAGAAGTGTGAGAGTCGCCGCAGACAACGGTCATGCCGGGTAGGGTAGCACCTTGCTCCGGGCCCATAACGTGCACAATGCCTTGACCTTTATCCATGAACGGGAAGTAGGCGAGTGCGCCAAACTCTTTAATGTTTTTGTCCAAAGTATCGACTTGCAGTTTGGAAATCGGGTCTTGAATACCTTTGTCCCAGTCGCCGGTCGGGGTGTTGTGATCGGCTGTGGAGACTACGCTGTCGATACGCCAGAGTTTGCGGCCGGCCATTTTCAAGCCTTCAAATGCTTGCGGGCTGGTTACTTCGTGAACCAGGTGGCGGTCGATGTAAAGCAGGACAGTGCCGTCTTCTTCTTCGCGGACGACGTGGCTGTTCCAAAGTTTATCGTAAAGGGTTTGTGCGCTCATGATGAGTTTCTTTGCTAATTGGTAAGTATGAATGATGGTTTGTGTTTATGGGCGGATTTTAGGCTTTTTATAGGGGCTGCGCAATAGAAATTTGTCCAATTTTTAAAATTTGTCGTAAAGTTTCAAAAATTCTTATTGAAAATTAGACAAATTGTAGAATTATTGACAAAAAGATGCATTTTATCTGAAAGAATACTTGTCGAAATGCACTAAAAAGTTCTATCATTCTCACTCAACATCCACATTTACCAAGAGGTATAGAGAATGAAATTACCGGTAATGGCTCCTGAGCATCTGACTCAATTACGGGAATTTGAGAAAAAAGTCCTTGCCAATCATGCTAAAATCGAAGCATGGTTCCGTTCGCATTGGAACGAACACCGTCCGCCGTTTTATGGTTCGGTTGACATCCGTAATGCCGGTTACAAAATTTCATCTATCGATATGAACCTGTTTCCGGGCGGCTTCAATAATTTGAATCCCAACTTTATCCCGCTGGCAGCGGTTGCCGCGCAAGATGCGGTACAGCGCGCCTGTGAAACGGCAAAATCCGTATTGATTATTCCTGAAAACCACACGCGCAACACATTCTATCTGCAAAACGTTTACGCACTCAGCGAGATTTTGCGTTCGGCAGGATACGAAGTGCGCTTGGGCAGCCTGAATCCGGAAGTGACTGAACCAACCGAGTTTGAAACCGCATTAGGCGACAAAATTTTGCTTGAGCCTTTATTGCGTACCCGTGAGCGCGTCCATCTTGCAGACGGTTTCTCGCCTTGCGTCGTCTTGTTGAACAACGACTTGTCCGCGGGCGTTCCCGACATTCTCAAAGGCATCAGCCAAACCGTATTGCCTCCGCTGCACGGCGGTTGGACGACGCGCCGCAAAACAGAGCATTTCAGCGCATACAACCAAGTCGCCGCCGAATTTGCCAAGCTGATTGACATCGACGAATGGCAAATCAATCCTTATTTTGAAAAAATCAGCGGTTTGGATTTCCAAGAGCGTGAGGGTGAAGATGCGTTGGCAGGCGCGGTAGAGCGTGTATTGGCGAAAATTCAAGCCAAATACGATGAATTGGGTATTGCCGATCAGCCTTTTGTTATTGTGAAAGCCGACGCAGGTACTTACGGTATGGGCGTGATGAGCGTTAAATCTGCGGATGAAGTGCGCGGCTTGAACCGTAAAAACCGCAATAAAATGGCGAAAGTCAAAGAAGGCTTGGAAGTCAGTGAAGTCATTGTCCAAGAAGGTATTTATACCTACGAGACCATGAACGGCGCCGTGTGCGAACCCGTCGTTTATATGATGGACCGTTTCGTTATCGGCGGCTTCTTCCGCGTACACGAAGGCCGTGGCGCGGACGAAAACCTCAACGCCGGCGGTATGGTATTTGTCCCGCTGTCCAACAGTATCCCCACCGGCAGCGGCGACAATTCCCAAGAAGCCCCCGAAGCCTGCAAGCGCGTATTTGAACAATGGGACTCGCTCGGCATGCCACGCTCTGAAAAAGACTGTGATGTGGACAACGAACACAACCGCCTCTACGTTTACGGCGTAATGGCGCGCCTGTCCTTGCTTGCCGCTGCATTGGAGTTGGAGAAAACCGCGCCCCAAGCCTAATAAAGCGTTGATCGATATTGTCAGGCCGTCTGAAAATTAGTTTTCAGACGGCCTTTTCTGTCTGTACAATTCATTCTAACTAAAAAAAACATGATTTATTTTTATGAGCAAACCAGCCAATCCAGTTGAAATAACCGACAATCTGCAAGACCAAACCATGAAGCGTAGCAATACCGACAATGCGCCGCGTTCTGCTATCCATCAAACCTTGTATTCCGCCGATACCTTTGCTCAGCATGATTATCTTGCCGGAAAAAACTTGCCCGATATTGTCCGTCCGCAAGAAGGCCAAATCAACTGGCTACATTTTGTCGGTATTAATGATGTCGCCTTGCTCAAGCACGCGCTTGAGCCTTATGGCATTCATGAGCTGGTTATTGAAGATATTCTCAGTCGTAAGCAGCGTCCGAAAATTGAAGATTACGGCAACTATGTTTTTACTGCCGCACAGGTTTACCACTATACCTCTACGGGCAAACTCCATTCTGACCAAGTGTATGTGATTATCGGCAAAGATTTTGTGTTGTCTTTCCAACAAAAACCGCTGGGCTTATTCAGCCATCTTCGCCGGCAGATGCACGAGAATCCGCACAATATTTTGAACAAAAATACGGCGTTTCTTGCTTATTGCCTGCTCGACCGTATTGTGGACGACTATTTCATTGTTTTGGAGTCGTACAACAACCGTGTCGAAGTAATAGACAAGTCGCTGTTTAAAAATGAAAACAGCGATATTCTCAGTAAGATTCACCGACTCAAACGCGATGCCGTCCGTCTGCGGCGCACACTTTTGCCATTGCGCGATGTGTTCTACCAACTGGCCGTGCGCGGCGATTTTGCCATTTTCAAAGGCGAATCGACCGTCTATCTGCGCGATGTGTACGACCACAATATGCAGCTTATTGAATCGCTTGATGCCTCGCGTGATATGGTGTTGAGCATGATGGACATTTATCTTTCCTTCCAATCCAACCGCATGAACCAGCAAATGCGCGTGTTGACGGTTATCACCATCATCTTTATGCCGCTGACCGTCATCACCGGTATCTACGGCATGAACTTCGACAATATGCCCGAGCTGCATTGGCATTACGGCTATTTCATGGTTTTGGGTGTGATGCTGTGCATCATCATCGGACTGCTGATTTTCTTTTCGCGTAGAAAATGGTTATGATCAGGTGTGGCAGATTGAATTTTTCCACTCAAAAACGGTAGAATCAAAATTCCTACAAAACATGCCGTCTGAAATACTAGGCGGCCTTAAAAACAAACCACTTCAAGAGGCCAAACTATGGAACAAGCACGCCAACTTCCTTCTCACGAACTCATCATGTCCGAGCTGATGATGCCGGATACGGCAAATTTCAGCGGCAACGTCCACGGTGGCGAATTATTGCGCTTGCTCGACCAAGTCGCTTATTCCTGTGCCAGCCGATACAGCGGCAACTACTGCGTTACCTTGTCTGTCGATAAAGTTTTGTTTAAAGAGCCTATCCATGTCGGCGAACTGGTAACCTTTTACGCCAGCATTAACTACACCGGCCGCACTTCTATGGAAGTCGGCATCCGTGTAGAAGCGCAAAACATCCGCACCAGTGAAGTGCGCCATACCAACAGCTGCTACTTCACCATGGTTGCCGTAGAAGACGGCAAGCCGGTTGCCGTGCCACCTTTGGAAATCAATACACCGCGCCAACGTTGCCGTTATGAAAAGGCTAAAAAGCGCAAAGCATTGAGCTTGCAGGCTTCCGATGAAGATTCTTGCAGCAACTAAATTGAATTTATTAAATAATGAAGGCCGTCTGAAATCCTGTTTCAGACGGCCTTCACGCAAAAGCCATAAACCGCTTGTTTTGTGGTAGAATCAACAAGATTTTTGCCATACGAAATTACAGATAATCATGACCGACGCAACCATCCGCAACGACCATAAATTTGCACTTGAAACCCTGCCTGTCAGCCTTGAAGACGAAATGCGCAAGAGCTACCTCGATTACGCCATGAGCGTGATTGTGGGTCGAGCCCTGCCGGATGTCCGCGACGGTCTCAAGCCGGTACACCGCCGCGTGTTGTACGCGATGCACGAGTTGAAAAACAACTGGAATTCCGCCTATAAAAAATCGGCGCGTATCGTCGGCGATGTTATCGGTAAATACCACCCTCACGGCGATACAGCTGTTTACGACACCATCGTCCGCATGGCGCAAGACTTTTCCATGCGTTATGTGCTGATCGACGGTCAGGGCAACTTTGGTTCTGTTGACGGCTTGGCCGCAGCAGCCATGCGTTATACCGAAATCCGCATGGAAAAAATTTCCCATGAAATGCTGGCGGATATTGAAGAAGAAACCGTTAATTTCGGCCCCAACTATGACGGCAGCGAACATGAGCCGCTGGTATTGCCGACCCGCTTCCCTGCGCTGTTGGTAAACGGTTCGTCCGGTATTGCCGTCGGTATGGCAACCAATATTCCTCCACACAATTTGGGCGATACCATCAATGCCTGCCTGCGCTTGTTGGATGAGCCTGAAACTGAAATCGACGAGCTGATTAACATTATCCAAGCGCCCGATTTCCCAACAGGCGCAACTATTTACGGTTTGAGCGGAGTTCGCGAAGGCTATAAAACCGGCCGTGGCCGTGTAGTGATGCGCGGTAAAACCCATATCGAGCCTATCGGTAAAAACGGCGAGCGCGAAGCCATCGTTATCGATGAAATCCCATATCAAGTCAACAAAGCCAAGCTGGTTGAAAAAATCGGCGAGTTGGTACGCGAAAAAACGTTGGAAGGCGTATCCGACCTGCGCGATGAGTCCGACAAATCCGGTATGCGTGTCGTGATTGAATTGAAACGCAATGAAAATGCCGAAGTCGTTTTGAACCAACTCTACAAACTGACCCAGCTGCAAGACAGCTTTGGTATCAACATGGTGGCTTTGGTTGACGGTCAGCCGCGCTTGTTGAACCTGAAACAAATCCTGTCCGAATTCCTGCGCCATCGTCGCGAAGTCGTTACCCGTCGTACTTTGTTCCGCCTGAAAAAAGCGCGTCATGAAGGCCATATTGCCGAAGGTAAAGCAGTTGCCTTGTCTAATATCGACGAAATTATCCGCCTGATTAAGGAATCTGCCAATGCGCCGGAAGCCAAAGAAAAACTGCTGTCCCGCCCATGGCGCAGCAGCTTGGTTGAAGACATGCTCAGCCGTACGGATTTGGACCTGCACATGATGCGCCCTGAAGGCTTGCCAGAGAATTTGGGGTTGCACAGCCAAGGCTATTATCTGAGCGAATTGCAAGCTGATGCCATTTTGCGCATGAGCCTGCGTAACCTGACCGGCCTCGATCAGGAAGAAATTGTCGGCGAATATAAAAACCTGATGAGTAAAATCATTGATTTCGTGGATATTCTTTCCAAACCAGAGCGCGTTACCCAAATCATCCGCGAAGAATTGGCAGACATCAAAGCCAACTTCGGCGATGAGCGTCGCAGCGAAATCAATCCGTTTGGCGGCGATATCGCCGATGAAGACCTGATTCCGCAACGTGAAATGGTTGTTACCCTAACTCATGGCGGCTACATCAAAACCCAGCCGACCACCGATTATCAGGCGCAGCGTCGCGGCGGCCGCGGCAAACAGGCAGCGGCAACCAAAGACGAAGACTTTATCGAAACCCTGTTTGTTGCCAACACGCATGATTATTTGATGTGCTTTACCAATTTGGGCAAGTGCCATTGGATTAAAGTGTACAAACTGCCGGAAGGTGGCCGAAACAGCCGTGGTCGTCCGATTAACAATGTTATTCAATTGGAAGAGGGCGAAAAAGTCAGCGCCATCTTGGCCGTCCGCGAATTCCCCGAAGACCAATACGTCTTCTTCGCCACTGCACAAGGCATGGTGAAAAAAGTCCAGCTGTCTGCGTTTAAAAACGTCCGCAGCCAAGGCATCAAAGCCATCGCGCTTAAAGAAGGCGATTACTTGGTCGGCGCAGCGCAAACCGGCGGTGCGGACGACATTATGTTGTTCTCCAACTTGGGCAAAGCCATCCGCTTTAACGAATATTGGGAAAAATCCGGTAACGATGAAGCAGAAGATGCCGATATCGAAACCGAAAATGAAGATTCAGACGGCCTGGATGATGAAAATGCCGAAAATGCATTGCCAAGCGGCAAACACGGTGTCCGTCCGTCCGGTCGCGGCAGCGGCGGTTTGCGCGGTATGCGCCTGCCGGCCGATGGCAAGATTGTCAGCCTGATTACCTTCGTCCCTGAAGCCGAGCAAAGCGACTTGCAAGTATTGACTGCTACCGCCAACGGCTATGGCAAACGTACCCCGATTGCCGATTACAGCCGTAAAAACAAAGGCGGCCAAGGTAATATCGCCATCAATACCGGCGAGCGCAACGGCGATTTGGTTGCCGCGACTTTGGTTAGCGAAACCGACGACCTGATGCTGATTACCAGCGGTGGCGTCCTGATTCGTACCAAAGTTGAGCAAATCCGTGAGACCGGCCGTGCTGCCGCAGGTGTCCGCCTGATTAATCTGGATGAAGGCGAAACCCTGGTCAGCTTGGAACGCGTGGCCGAAGAGGCTGAAGATGAAGCCTCTTTGGAAAGCGATGTAGCTGAAAACCAAGTGGTAGAAGCTGAAAATACTCCGTCTCAAGAATCTTAAACGTCAATGAAAAAGGCCGTCTGAAAAGTTTTCAGACGGCCTGCTTATTCCAAAAGAAAATCCCGTGAGCGCAACCGAACCGTTCGATTTACCTCTTTTTCTGAAAAATCTGCCTAACCTGCCGGGCGTGTACCGTTTTTTTGACGAAGACAATAATGTTTTGTATGTCGGCAAAGCGGTCAATCTCAAGCGGCGCGTTTCCAGCTATTTCCAAAAAAACGACCATTCGCCGCGCATCGCATTGATGGTAAAACAGGTTCACCATATCGAAACCACCATCACGCGTTCCGAAGCCGAAGCGCTGATCCTCGAAAACAACTTCATCAAAGCCTTGTCGCCGAAATACAATATTCTTTTCCGCGATGACAAAAGCTATCCTTATCTGATGCTCAGCGGCCATCAATATCCGCAGATGGCGTATTACCGCGGCACACTGAAAAAGCCCAATCAATATTTCGGTCCGTATCCCAACAGCAACGCCGTGCGCGACAGCATTCAAGTGTTGCAAAAAGTCTTTATGCTGCGTACCTGCGAAGACAGCGTATTCGAGCATCGCGACCGTCCTTGTCTGCTTTACCAAATCAAACGCTGCACCGCGCCTTGTGTCGGCCACATCAGCGAAGAAGATTATCGCGACAGCGTGCGTGAAGCCGCGACTTTCCTTAATGGCAAAACCGACGAACTGACGCGTACCTTGCAACACAAAATGCAAACCGCCGCAGCGAATCTGCAATTTGAAGAAGCTGCCCGTTACCGTGATCAAATTCAAGCGCTCGGTATCATGCAGAGTAATCAGTTTATCGACAGCAAAAATCCGAACAATCCAAACGATATCGATTTGCTCGCGCTGGCGGTTTCAGACGGCCTGGTCTGCGTACACTGGGTCAGCATACGCGGCGGGCGGCACGTCGGCGATAAAAGCTTTTTCCCCGACACCAAAAACGATCCCGAACCAAACGGACAAGACTACGCCGAGGCCTTCGTCGCCCAACACTATCTGGGCAAAAGCAAACCCGACATCATCATCAGCAACTTTCCCATTCCCGATGCACTAAAAGAGGCTTTGGAAGGCGAACACGACAAACAGATGCAATTTGTCACCAAAACCATAGGCGAACGCAAAGTCTGGTTGAAAATGGCGGAGCAAAACGCACAAATGGCGATTGCCCAACGCCGCCTGCAACAAAGCAGCCAGCAACACCGCATCGACGAACTGGCCAAAATCCTCGGCATGGATTCAGACGGCCTCAATCGCCTTGAATGCTTCGACATCAGCCACATGCAAGGCGAAGCCACGATTGCGTCTTGTGTTGTGTACGATGAACAAAACATCCAGCCTTCGCAATACCGCCGCTACAACATCACCACCGCCAAACCCGGCGACGACTACGCCGCCATGCGCGAAGTGTTGATGCGCCGTTACGGCAAAATGCAGGAAGCCGAAGCCAATGGCGAGGCCGTCAAATGGCCCGATGTCGTGTTGATTGACGGCGGCAAAGGGCAAATCGGCGTCGCCGTATCGGTATGGGAAGAACTCGGGCTGCACATTCCTTTGGTCGGTATCGCCAAAGGCCCAGAACGCAAAGCCGGTATGGAAGAACTCATACTGCCTTTTACCGGCGAAGTCTTCCGCCTGCCGCCCAACAGCCCGGCTTTACATTTATTGCAAACCGTACGCGATGAATCGCACCGCTTTGCGATTACAGGCCACCGCAAAAAACGCGACAAAGCACGCGTTACTTCCTCACTCAGCGAAATCCCCGGTATCGGCAGCAAACGCCGTCAAGCATTGCTTACTCGATTCGGCGGTTTACGCGGCGTGATTGCCGCCAGCCGCGAGGATTTGGAAAAAGTTGAAGGCATCAGCAAAGCCTTGGCGGAAACCATTTATGAGCATCTGCACTGATTGGCTTGAACAGCAAAAAGGAACAATATGAAACCTGTCATCATCAAAAATATCGAGATCGGCAAAGGCCTGCCTAAAATTGCCGTACCGCTGGTGGCCGCCAATACGCAGGAATTGGAGCAGGCTTTGCGTATTTTGAAAGATACGGCTTTTGACATTATTGAATTTCGTGCGGATTTTTTTCAAGCTGCGCTTGATGCCGATTTTATTGCCGAACAATTAGGCATCACTCGACAGGCTTTTCCTGACAAGCCTTTACTGTTTACGTTTAGAAGGGCGCAAGAGGGTGGCAACACGCCTTGTGCTGACGACTATTATTTTGAATTATTGGAAAAAATTATCTGTCCCAAACAAGCCGATATTATCGACATCGAGCTTTTTGCCGAGGGAAATGGCGTAAAACAAACCATTGCTTTGGCGCATGAGTATCAAACTGCCGCCTTACTTTGCAATCACGATTTCCAAGCCACGCCGTCTTTGGCAGACATTACAGGCCGTCTGAAAACAATGGCAGAATGGGGCGCGGATATCTGCAAAATTGCCGTGATGCCGCAATCGCCGCAAGATGTATTGACTTTGTTGCAGGCAACATATGATGTTTCACAAATTATCGACCGCCCGATTATTACTATGTCTATGGGTAAAACCGGGGCCGTCAGTCGCTTAGCCGGTTCGACTTTCGGCTCGGCCGTTACCTTTGGTGCGGCACAAAAAACGTCGGCCCCCGGCCAAATTGATGCCAATGAATTAAGGAAAATCTTGGCAATTTTGGGATAGTTTAATTATTAATATTCAAGGCCGTCTGAAAAATATTTTTCAGATGGCCTGATTTTTTTAAATTTATTTCTTTTAATTTTAAATAAAATAGGTAACAATGGGTTTCCTATTTTAATAACCAGAGGAGAAATAAAATGACTACTACTAAAGAAAACCTGGCAAACCCAGGTCCAGTAGGCCTGTGTGGCTTTGCATTGACAACTTGGTTGCTCAGTCTGATTAACGGCGGCTTTTTTACTGCTCAAGAGGGTGTCGGCTTAGTTTTGGGCATGGCTCTCGCCTTTGGTGGTATCGCCCAAGTTATTGCCGGTATGTTTGAGTTCAAGAAAGGCAATACGTTCGGCTTTACCGCTTTTATCAGCTATGGCGCCTTCTGGTGGACATGGGCTTTGTTTACCATCTTTTTTAAAGGTGAAACAGCACCGGCATTTATCGGCTGGTATCTTTGCGCATGGGGTATGTTTTCGCTGATGATGTTTGTGGCCACCTTGACCAAGCCTAAAGTATTGAGCGGTATTTTCTTTTTCTTGACACTGACTTTCTTTGCCCTGGGTATTGGCGATGGCATGGAAAATCATAGCATCGTCCATATCGGCGGTTGCTTAGGCTTGGTAACTGCACTTGGTGCGTTCTACTTGGCCGCTGCGGAAGTCATTAACGAATCTTTCGGCAAGACGGTTTTGCCGGTTGGCGAACGTAAATAAGGTTGCTTAAACAAAATGCCGTCTGAACGGTGGAAATGAAATCAAAGATTTCGGCCACAATGTTCAGACGGCATTTTTTATTTGTCTTCAAATAAATCGACATCAAATAAATCCGGCTCTTTGATGCGCTCCCGACAATCAAGCTTGATGTCTTCAGTAACCCGGCAGCAGCACGGCAAAATTTCTCCGGGAGCGACAAAAGCGAGCGGAAAATTATCATAAGAGACTTTTCCATCCAAGATTTTAACCCGGCATGAACCGCAATAACCGCTGCGACATTGGTATTCAACTTCGTGTCCAGTGCGCTCCAAGCCCTCCAATAAGGTTTCGCCTTGTTGGAGTTGGAAGGTTTTGTCGTGTGTGCTAATGAGTGCCATATGATTTATTTGGATTGGAAAGGCCGTCTGAAACGGTGTAAAGACGAAATCAAAGATTTCTGCCACACCGTTCAGACGGCCTTGATCATAAAACCGAATGTTCGATTACAGCTCGAAATCGCCTAAATCGTCGGCATTGACTTCCGAATCAATCTGACCAATCAGGTAAGAGGAAATTTCCACTTCCTGCGGCGCAACCTGTACATTGTCAGAAGACAGCCATGCGTTAATCCAAGGGATCGGATTTTGGGTTGCACCTTCAAATCCGGCAGGAAGGCCAACCGCCTGCATACGCAGATTGGTAATGTATTCAACGTATTGAGCCAAAATTTCTTTGTTCAGGCCAATCATTGAGCCGTCTTTAAACAGATAGGCCGCCCATTCTTTTTCCTGCTCAGCTGCTTTTTTGAAGAGGTTGAAACACTCGTCCTGCAATTCATTCGCAATTTCAGCCATTTCAGGATCATCGGCACCGGCACGCATCAGGTTGAGCATATGCTGGGTGCTGGTTAAATGCAGGGCTTCGTCACGGGCAATCAGCTTGATGATTTTGGCGTTGCCTTCCATCAATTCGCGCTCGGCAAAGGCGAACGAACAGGCGAATGAAACGTAAAAGCGGATGGCTTCCAATACATTGACGCACATCAGGCAGAGATAGAGCTTTTTCTTCAACTCGCGCAAAGACACGGTAACAAGCTTGCCACCAACATTGTGCGAACCTTCACCCAACAGATTGTAATACTGAGTGTATTCAATCAAATCATCGTAATAGCAGGCAATGTCTTCAGCACGGGCGATGATGTATTTGTTTTGCACAATATCATCGAACACGACTGACGGATCATTCACGATATTACGGATGATATGAGTGTAGCTGCGTGAGTGGATGGTTTCGCTGAAGCTCCACGTTTCAATCCACGTTTCCAGCTCGGGAATAGACACCAAAGGCAAGAACGCAACATTCGGGCTGCGGCCTTGGATCGAATCGAGCAGGGTTTGGTATTTCAGATTGCTGATGAAAATATGTTTTTCGTGTTCGGGCAGATTGGCGTAGTCGATACGGTCGCGCGATACGTCGATTTCTTCCGGACGCCAGAAGAAAGATAATTGTTTTTCGATCAGTTTTTCAAATACTTCGTATTTCTGCTGGTCATAACGGGCGACATTTACCGGCTGACCAAAAAACATCGGCTCTTTCAGCGCGTCGTTTTTGGTTTTGGAAAAGGTGCTGTATGACATAGTTAAATGTTCACAAGACATTTATTCTGAATCCTTGTCTTTAAAGGTTTTGACAGTTTGTAGGAAATTTTTATTACACAAAATATTTTTGACCTGTTTAACCGAATAAATTAATACAGTCGCAATTAAAAATGTTACGTCTTTATTACGCCCTAGACTATCAATAATCGAAGGAATATCCATAAAACTCATATGCTTATAATGAAGAATATCCTCCCCAAGAAGCCTAAACTTTAATTACAGACTTCTTGAAGAAGTTCTGTTAATAAAAATCCAGGTCCTTAAATCTTGCAAGCCCCACCAGCACAGCCGTCATCCTGAATATCAGCTTGTGTATCATCCGCGCCGTCGCGGGTGTTGTGGTAGTACAGGGTTTTGACACCGTATTTATAGGCGGTCAGCAGGTCTTTGAGCATTTGTTTCATGGAAACTTTGCTGCCTTCAAATTTGTTCGGGTCGTAGGCGGTATTGGCGGAAATCGATTGATCGACGAATTTTTGCATTACGCCGACGAGTTTCAGGTAGCCTTCGTTGCCGGGAAGCTGCCACAGGGTTTCGTAGGCATCTTTCAGGGTTTCAAATTCCGGTACGACTTGTTTCAAAATACCGTCTTTTGATGCTTTAACGCTGACCAGGCCGCGAGGAGGCTCGATGCCGTTGGTGGCGTTGGCAATTTGCGAACTGGTTTCAGACGGCATGAGTGCGGTCAGGGTAGAGTTGCGCAGGCCGTATTTGACGATGTCGGCGCGCAGGCTTTCCCAGTCGTAGTGCAAAGGCTCGCTGCACACGGCATCCAAGTCTTTTTTGTAGGTATCGATAGGCAGTTTGCCTTGCGAATAAACAGTTTGGTTAAACAGCGGGCATGCGCCGTATTCTTTGGCAAGGTTTACCGATGCTTTGAGCAGGTAATACTGCATGGCTTCAAAGGTGCGGTGGGTCAGGCCGAGCGCGGAGTCGTCGCTGTAACGTACGCCGTTTTTCGCCAAATAGTAGGCGTAGTTGATAACGCCGATGCCGAGTGTGCGGCGGTTCATGGTTGCGGTGCGTGCTGCTGCAACCGGATAGTCTTGATAATCCAACAGGGCATCAAGTGCGCGTACGGTCAAATCGGCAAGCTCTTCCAGTTCGTCCAAGTTGTTCAATGCGCCCAAGTTGAAGGCGGACAAGGTACACAAGGCAATTTCGCCGTTCGGGTCGTTGATGTTGTCCAAAGGTTTGGTCGGCAGGGCGATTTCCATACACAAGTTGGACTGATGAACAGGTGCAACGCGCGGATCAAACGGGCTGTGCGTATTGCAGTGGTCAACGTTTTGGATGTAGATACGACCGGTACCGGCGCGTTCCTGCATTAGGGTGGAGAACAATTCTGTTGCCGGCAAAGTACGTTTGCGGATGTTTGGATCTTGCTCGTATTGTGTGTAGAGGCGCTCGAATTCGTCTTGATCGGCGAAGAAGGCATCATACAAACCCGGAACTTCATTCGGCGAGAACAGGGTAATGTTGCCACCTTTGATCAAGCGGGTGTACAGCAGGCGGTTGATTTGCACGCCGTAGTCCAGTTGGCGGATACGGTTGTCTTCTACGCCGCGGTTGTTTTTCAATACCAACAGGCTTTCGGCTTCGATGTGCCACAATGGGTAGAACAAGGTTGCCGCGCCGCCGCGTACGCCGCCTTGCGAGCAGGACTTAACCGCCGCTTGGAACATTTTGAAGAATGGGATACAGCCGGTGTGTTGTGCTTCGCCGCCACGGATTTCGCTGCCCAAGCCGCGGATACGGCCGGCGTTGATGCCGATGCCTGCACGTTGGGAAACGTATTTTACAATCGCGCTGGTGGTGGCGTTGATGGAGTCAAGGCTGTCGTCGCATTCAATCAATACGCAGCTTGAGAACTGGCGCGTAGGCGTGCGCACGCCGCTCATAATCGGGGTCGGCAGCGATACTTTAAATGTGGAAACGGCGTCGTAAAAGCGTTTGACGTAATCCAAACGGGTCTCTTTCGGGTATTTGCTGAAGAGGCACATCGCCACCAAAATGTATAAAAACTGCGGCGTTTCATAAATCTGGCGGGTAACGCGGTTTTGAACCAGATATTTTCCTTCCAGCTGTTTTACGGCAGCATAAGAGAAGGTCATGTCGCGGCTGTGGTCGATATAGGCATTCAGCTCGTCGAATTCTTCGCGGCTGTAATCTGCGATGATGTGGCGGTCGTATTTGCCTGCTTCGGTCAGTTTTTTAACGTGATCGTAGAGGTGGGGCGGCTCGAATTCGCCATAAGCGATTTTGCGCAGATGGAAAATGGCGAGGCGGGCAGCCAGATATTGATAATCGGGCGTATCTTGTGAGATCAGGTCAGCCGCGGCCTTGATGATGGTCTCATGGATGTCGTCGGTACGGATACCGTTGTAAAACTGAATATGTGATTTGAGCTCGACTTGCGATACGGAGACATTTTGTAAGCCTTCCGCTGCCCAAGTAACAACACGGTGGATTTTGTCTAAATTGATATCTTCCAAGCGTCCGTCGCGTTTGGTTACTTTAATATTCGTTGCTGCATTCATTGTTCAGTCTTCCCATTAAAAAACACAAGATACGGTATGTGATTGCTTTGAACGGCACAATATAATGTATTTTTCTTTGTTTAACTAGACTTGACAATGCGCTTTTTTCGGGGTGTGGATTAGGGGATGGGAGGCTTAAACTAGATTTTATGTGGCTTTGTGGCGATCTGATATTTTTTTGCATTTGCATCACATTTGTTCAAACATTGGCTAGAGGCTTATGAAATAAAGAAATTTATATTCGGCTTCTGTCTGCATGGAAAGTGTGTTAAATTTTGCAAAGCAAGAAGGATAGTGCTGTAATTGCTTACACTCATTTATCATGAAACATATTGAGGAGTTTGTCGATTTATTAGGCGAGGCATATAATGGGATGACTATCCAACCTGAATTGGGAGCGAATCATGTTGACACTGAAAACTTTAGGTTCTGCACTGGCAGTGGTTGCCGTATTGAGCTTTGGTACTTATTCTGCCGAAGCGGCGGTCAAACCGCATGGCCATCATGTGAGCAAACACCAGCAGGCGAAGAAAAACAAATTGCATCCTGCTTGTAAGAGATACCTTGAGCGCCGTGCTGCTTGGTATCGTTATAAAGGTAACAAGGCTGAGTTGAGGGAAAACCGAAAAGCGGCAAAAGCGTTCCGCGGTTTGCCTTATGCCGAGCAAAAAATTCAATGCCAAGCCGCTTATCTGGCATTTGATGATTTTGATCACGGCAAATTCCGCCGCCGTTAATCGTCTGATTTAAACAAAGGCCGTCTGAATGTTTCAGACGGCCTTTGAT
>NZ_KV831673.1:36321-56999 GCF_001837185.1 Neisseria sp. HMSC064D07
AGGCCGTCTGAATGTTTCAGACGGCCTTTGATATTTATTTCTCAACAATGATTTTGTTTTCGGCTTGAGGCTCGTATTGGGTAGATTCATCACCGTAATACAATACGCCCAGCTTGATGGGTATGCGGCCTTGCGATTTGCGGTGGGCATTGGAATCGCGCAGGGAGTAGGCGCAACCGCAGTATTCTTGTTGGTAGAAATGCTCGCGCTTGCTGATTTCGATCATGCGCGCGCTGCCGCCGCCTTTGCGCCAGTTGAAATTCCAATAAACCAAGTCATCGTACGGCTCGGCGGCGCGATGGCCGCAGCCGTTGATCTGTTTCATGTCTTTCCAGCGCGAAATGCCCAGTGAGCTGGTGAAAACATGGAAGCCGTTTTCATGGGCATATTGCGCCGCTTTTTCAAAACGCATGTCGAAACACATGGTGCAGCGGATACCGCGTTCGGGTTCGAATTCCATGCCTTTGGCTTTGGTGAACCATTCTTTGCGGTCGTTTTCGTAGTCATCGTCTTTATCGACAAAGGGAATGCCGAATTTGTCCGCAAAGCGCATGTTTTCTTCTTTGCGCAACATATATTCTTTGTGCGGATGGATATTGGGGTTGTAAAAATAAATGGTGTAGTCGATGCCGCTGGCAAGCATGGCTTCCATCACTTCGCCGGAACATGGGGCGCAGCAGGAATGCAGCAGGACTTTTTTATGGCCGCCGGGCGGAACGAGAATAGGGCGGTCAATATCGGTAACGATAGGCGTGTTTAATTCGGTCATGGTTGGATTCTATTTATTGTTAAGTGTTTCAGACGGCCTTGGGTATTGAGGCCGTCTGAAATATAAGATGAAGTGTATATTTTAACAGAGCAATACTTTATGGAACAGATTGTTTTTGTGTTTCTTTTTCGTTTAACGGTTTGAAATCTTTAGCGTCCGGCGGCGGTTCGGCAAAGATGGCGTCGGGATTGTGGTGCGCTGCAAATTCTGTCAGCAGGTTGCGGTAGTCCAGCGACTGCTTCATTAATTCGGCTGCGGCGGTACGCAGATTGTCCACGTCTTCCGGCGGCAGATAAAAACTAGTCGGAATGTTCAATACTTTTTCCCTTAACTCGGAAGGAGGGAGGTCTTTGAGGTTGAGGCTGACGAAGGAGAAGCTGATGCCGTCGGTTTGTTTGTCTTTATTCCACTGATCGACGAAGGCACGGAAACGGCGCAGGGATTCTTGCGAGTTTTGGTCAATGGGGATATTGACGATAGAGGAGACGACGTCGCGGAAACCGGGAACGGCCGCGGTTTTGTCCAAATTGCTGCTGACTTGGTTTTGCGCATTGACGTTGATGACGACGATATGGCGGATGTTGTTTTGCAGGATTTTGTTTGTCAGGATTTTTTCCGGGTACATTTCCGTCATATCCAAAAGGCTGCGCATACCCAGATTGTCGGTCAGGCCGCCGTCTATCAGGTGGATGTAGGGTCGGTTTTTCCCGTCTGCGTATTTTTGGAAGCGCTCGTAAAATTCTTTTATGGTGCGGCTTTGTTGTCTGCCTGTTTCGCTGTCGTCTGCATCTTCGATTTTGATCGGCGGCGTGTAGTTGCAGCGTCCGCCGTTGTTGTTTAGGGTGATCGGTGCAAAGACCATGGGGACGGAACTGGATGCGGCGACGGCGCGGGCAAGTCGCAAGTCGCCCAAGTCGATACACATCGGGTCGAAATATTCCTGCGTGAAATTGAAACGCTCGCCTATGCCCATATCGGTGGCGGAAATGATGGCAAACGGGCCCTTGGCATTTTTTTCCAAATCGCGGAAAGTGGTTTTGCCGAAAAGGTAGTTTTCAAACTGCTCCTGCAACAGATCGCCGCGTCCGTATTCAGGCGAGGCCAGTCGGGGCAGGTTGGACATGGAAAACGCTTGTTTGACGACTTGGCGTTGGAAGTTTTGGTGTAGGAAACGTTTATAAAACAAGGGAATGGTTTCTTCACCCTTGAGTGCAAAATAAGCTGCCAAAACCGAGCCGCCGGATACGCCGACCACTACATCGACATTCGACATCAAAGACTGTTTTTTGCCTCCGATAGTAATCTGCTGCTTATGAAGCTGCTCCAACACGCCATAACCCAAGGCCGCCGCGCGCGTACCACCGCCGGAGAACATCAACACAATAAGCGTATCGTCTTCATCGTTGTGCTGAAGCCGGCTGGTTTCAAAGCGGTAGCCGCGTTGCAGGTCGACCGTATCAATACTGGCAACAGGCTGATATTTCACCAGCGAACAGGCGGATAATAGGGCTGCGGAGAGCAGGGAAAGGGCAGATTTAAAAGGGAATTTCGGCATAAACACAGGAAAGTCGGTTGTTCATTCAAAACGGATTATAAAGGTTTTTAGACGGCCTTTATAGAAGGCGGACTTTTAGACGGCCTTTTTGCATCGATTTTCCGTTATAATCGACACAATCTTTATCTTTCCAAACCCTTATGGCGCAACCAAACCGCATCAACCACGAACCTATCTTTCTGCTTGCCTCCGCCCCGTGGCGCGAGAGCAGCTTGTGGGTGGAAGCTTTCAGCCGCCGTTATGGGCGGGTGGCTTTGTTGGCCAGAAGTGCGCGCAAACGGCAGAGCGAATTGCGCGGCGTGTTGGTGCCGTTTGTGCCGGTGAGCGCGTCTTGGTATGGTTCGCAAGAGTTGAAGACCCTGCATCGCGCCGAATGGATAGGCGGTTGGCCGCAGCCGCAGGGCAGGGCTTTGTTCAGTGGATTGTATGTGAACGAGTTGATGCTGAAATTGACCGTCCGCGAAGACCCGTTGCCCGAGCTTTATGATGTTTTGGCAAAGACCATGAAAACCATCTGTTGCGAGGCCAACCATATTGCCACTTTGCGCCGTTTTGAATGGTCGCTGCTGACACGCTTGGGCTTTGCCCCCGATTTGTTCCATGACGGCAACGGAAATGAAATCAACGGTGAAGAAACTTATTGGCTCACACCGGAAGAGGCTGTGGTTCCCCTGGCCGAGGCCGACCGTTTCCATGCGCTCAATAAGGGCGTTGCCGTATTGGGCGCGACGTTAATTGATTTGAGGGAAGGCAGTTTCGTTCATCAGGAAAGTCTGGGGCAGGCTTTGAAAGTGACGCGGCTTTTGATTGACAACCTTCTGCCCGAGGGCATCAAGTCTCGGCAGGTTTTGCAGCAGTTGCAGCAGTTTGGCTTGGGCAGTTGAATTTTTTTCAGACGGCCTGTGATATGAGCAGGCTCAGGCCGTCTGAAACTTTAATGAAAGGACATTATTATGTTGTTAGGCGTAAACATCGACCATATTGCCACCGTCCGCAATGCGCGCGGTACGATTTATCCCAGCCCTGTCGAAGCGGCGCTGATTGCGGAAACCCACGGCGCAGATTTGATTACCATGCACTTGCGTGAAGACCGCCGCCATATTAAAGATGCGGACGTGTTCGCTGTTAAAAACGCCATCCGCACGCGCCTGAATTTGGAAATGGCGCTGACGGAAGAAATGCTGGAAAACGCGCTTAACGTCATGCCGGAAGATGTGTGCCTCGTGCCTGAAAAACGTCAAGAAGTAACCACCGAAGGCGGTTTGGACGTATTGGCGCAACAGGATAAAGTGGCCGAGTTCACCAAAATCTTGACCGACGCAGGCATCCGCGTGTCCTTGTTTATCGATGCCGATAACGCGCAAATCCAAGCCGCTTATGATGTCGGCGCGCCCGTTATCGAGTTGCATACCGGTGCGTATGCCGATGCACACGGCCACGCCGAGCAGATGAAACAATTCGAGCGCATTCAAAACGGTGCGCATTACGCCAGCGATTTGGGCTTGATCGTCAACGCTGGACACGGCCTGACCATTCACAACGTAACGCCGATTGCCCAAATTCTCGCCATCCGCGAGCTGAACATCGGCCATTCGCTGATTTCCCAAGCACTCTTCCTCGGCTTGCCTGAAGCGGTCCGCCAAATGAAGGAAGTCATGTTCAGAGCCAGAATGCTGCCTTAACGGCATCAGCCATACAGGCTAAAGCGGTTTGCTTTGGCCTGTATTCACACTTTCAGACGGCCTGACTATTTAAACAAGGAGCAGACCCATGATTTACGGAATCGGTACAGACATTGTTTCCCTCAAACGCATTATCCGTTTGAACAAAAAATTCGGACTGGCATTTGCGCAACGCATTCTCAGCCCGGAAGAGCTGTTGGAGTTTCCACAGGCAGGCAAACCGGTCAACTATCTTGCCAAACGCTTTGCCGCCAAAGAGGCTTTTGCCAAAGCCGTCGGTACGGGCATACGCGGCGTGGTGTCTTTCCGCAATATCGGTGTCGGACATGACGCACTGGGCAAGCCTGAATTATTTTTTGCACCGGCTTTAACCAAATGGCTGAAAGAACAGGGTATCCGAAGCTGCCATCTCAGTATGAGCGATGAAGAGGATACCGTCATGGCTTTTGTCATTGCGGAAAAATAAGGCCGGATTTAAGGATTCTGAAATAAAGAATCCTTTTCAGACGGCCTGAAAGTATTAGGTATTTGTTGAAGGTCGGGCGTATAGGCCCGACATCGTTTTTTTACGCATAAATCGGCAGGTGTCGTCGCCTGCCTCATATAAGAATAATCTCATGATGACTGAAGACACACGTCCATTGGTGCAAGTGGTTGCCGGAATTTTACTCGACCAAAACGGCCGCTACCTGCTCAGTTCCCGCCCCGAGGGTAAACCGTATGCCGGTTATTGGGAATTTGCCGGCGGCAAGGTTGAGGCAGGCGAAAGCGATTTTCAAGCCTTGCAACGCGAGTTTGAAGAAGAACTCGGTATCCGTATCCTTGCCGCTGCTCCGTGGTTGACCAAAATCCATTCCTACGAACACGCACATGTACGCCTGCATTTTTTATGGGTGGAAGCCGACCAATGGACGGGCGAAATCCAATCGAGGGAAGGGCAGAAATGGGCATGGCAAAAGGCAGGGGATTTTACCGTTGCGCCGATGTTGCCTGCCAATAGCGCATTATTACGTTCCCTCTCTATTCCGCGCCAGCTTCAAGGCCGTCTGAAAAGCGGCTTGAGCGGTCAAAACAGCATGGGCGAATATCATGTTGTGCCGTATCTGTCGGCTCAGCATCAAACCGCATCTGCCGTATTGCTGGATTTTGCCGATTGGCAACAAGGCGAACCGATAGAAGCGCCCAGCGTGTGGCCAATCATTGAAAACGCCGAACAATGGCAGCAGGTGCAAAATGCCGATGCTGTCGTTTGGAAAGTGGCGAATGAAGCGGCAGCCAAGCAAGTTGTCGATATTTTGGCGCAAGGCGTGGCTATGCCGCTGATTGTGGCTACTCCGGAAAGTATGGTTTCCATTTATCGTGAACAGTGGCAGAGCATGGGTGCGCATGCCGTTTTGATCGATAATGATATTGAGGCCGTCTGAAATGAGTAAAAATCAAAAACTACTGATTGCTGCTGTTTTACTGATTGTGTTTGCGGCGGCCAAACTGCTGCTTTTGGATTGGTGGCAGCGGCAACAGTCAAAAGCGAATGTAGTCGAATGTAGTCTAACACAAGGCTGCGTCCTGCCTGACGGTTCAAAAGTGCGTGCAACATCCATTAATACACACGAGCCTTTCGATATTGTGGTTGAGAATGTGCCGAAGAATACGGGCGCGGTCAGTATCAGTTTCAGTATGAAAAACATGGACATGGGCTTCAACCGCTACAACCTGGCGCAACAATCGCCGCAAAGTTGGCAGGCTGCGCAAATCCGCTTGCCGTTTTGCGTCGAGGGCCGCCATGATTACACTGCCGACATTACCATTGGCAAACAGACTTTTCAGACGGCATTTAGTGCAGAGTAGTCATCATGCAAAGGCCGTCTGAAAATTTAAAGGCAAAAATTTTAATTTTTTCAGACGGCATATTTAAAAGTTCCTTATAAATGAATCAATTATAAATTATTTTTAGATAGATTGTTTACAATCATTCTGACTATCTGCCAAAAGAATAAAACGGACAGAAGCTAGGCTACATAAGGATTTGATGTGGTACAGCCTGTCCGTTTTTTACATTTGTTGTGAAAAAATCGTTTATTAATAACTGAATTTTTTATAATTTTTTTGAAAAAAAGTGTTTGACAAGACTGGTTTTATTTTTTAAATTTGTTTCCATAAATAAAAACTACATCGCACTACAAAGGAACATCATCATGAATCTGTATCAAACCACTCTCTCTTGTTATAGATTTTCTCCCATCTCTGCCGCTCCCGTCGCCGCCAGTTTATTGGCAGTCCCGACGGTCTGAAGGCTCTCGACCCGAATCTAGTTTCCGCATTCCTACAAACGCTTCGGGTTTTAAAACTTCTTTCCCCTGTTGCATTCATATACTGATTAATAATATTTAAAAAACAAATACCTCCGCTTCAGCCTTATTGTATTTATTTGTTTTGATAACTATTTGTTTTTATTAATTTTAAATTTTTAGATGGTTGATAATGGAAATTTTATAGGCCGTCTGAAAACAGTTTTTAGAACGATTGTTTCTTTTTAAACGGTTCGTTTCAAGTTGTGAAAAAACGAGCCGTCCGTTTAATACTGAAAAAAGTCTATAAAGGAGAAATATGATGAGCCAACACTCTGCCGGAGCACGTTTCCGCCAAGCCGTGAAAGAATCGAATCCACTTGCCGTCGTCGGTTGTGTCAATGCTTATTTTGCACGATTGGCCACCCAAAGCGGTTTCAAGGCGATTTATCTGTCCGGCGGCGGCGTGGCAGCCTGCTCTTGCGGTATCCCTGATTTGGGTATTACCACAATGGAAGATGTGCTGATTGACGCACGACGCATTACAGACAACGTGGATACGCCTCTGCTGGTGGACATCGATGTGGGTTGGGGCGGTGCATTCAATATTGCCCGTACCATTCGCAACTTTGAACGCGCTGGTGTTGCAGCGGTTCATATCGAAGATCAGGTAGCGCAAAAACGCTGCGGCCACCGTCCGAATAAAGCCATCGTTTCTAAAGATGAAATGGTCGACCGTATCAAAGCTGCCGTAGATGCGCGTGTTGATGAGAACTTTGTGATTATGGCGCGTACCGATGCGCTGGCGGTAGAAGGTTTAGATGCCGCTATCGAACGCGCTCAGGCTTGTGTCGAAGCCGGTGCAGACATGATTTTCCCTGAAGCCATGACCGATTTGAAAATGTACCGCCAATTTGCAGATGCAGTGAAAGTACCTGTATTGGCCAACATTACCGAGTTTGGTTCCACTCCGCTTTATACCCAAAGCGAGCTGGCTGAAAACGGCGTGTCACTGGTGCTGTATCCGCTGTCATCGTTCCGCGCAGCAAGCAAAGCCGCTTTGAATGTTTATGAAGCGATTATGCGCGATGGCACTCAGGCCGCAGTGGTTGACAGTATGCAAACCCGTGCCGAGCTGTACGAGCATCTGAACTATCATGCCTTCGAGCAAAAACTGGATAAATTGTTTCAAAAATAAGTAACCGCTTTCAGACGGCCTTTCAACAAATCCGCATCGGCCGTCTGAAAAATAAAACCCATAAAAATACAAAGGAGAAATACCATGACTGCAACTACTCAAACCCCGACTTTCAAACCTAAAAAATCCGTTGCGCTTTCTGGCGTTGCGGCCGGTAATACCGAATTATGTACCGTTGGCCGTACCGGCAACGATTTGAGCTATCGCGGTTACGACATCTTGGATTTGGCACAAAAATGCGAGTTTGAAGAAGTCGCCCACCTGCTGATTCACGGTCATCTGCCCAATAAATTCGAGCTAGCCGCTTATAAAGCCAAGCTCAAATCTATGCGCGGCCTGCCTATCCGTGTGATCAAGGTTTTGGAAAGTCTGCCTGCACATACCCATCCGATGGACGTAATGCGTACCGGTGTATCCATGCTGGGCTGCGTTCATCCTGAACGTGAAAGCCATCCGGAAAGTGAAGCACGCGACATCGCCGACAAACTGATCGCCAGCCTCGGCAGCATCCTGCTGTACTGGTATCAATATTCGCACAACGGCAAACGCATTGAAGTTGAAAGCGATGAAGAGACCATCGGCGGTCATTTCCTGCACTTGTTGCACGGCAAACGCCCAAGCGAATCACACATCAAAGCGATGCACGTTTCACTGATTCTGTATGCGGAACACGAGTTCAACGCTTCTACCTTTACCGCCCGCGTGATTGCCGGTACAGGCTCTGATATGTACTCCTGCATTACCGGTGCAATCGGCGCGTTGAAAGGTCCGAAACACGGCGGCGCGAACGAGGTGGCTTACGATATTCAAAAACGTTACCGCAATGCCGACGAAGCTGAAGCCGACATCCGCGAACGCATCGGCCGCAAAGAAATCGTGATCGGTTTCGGTCATCCGGTGTACACCATTTCCGACCCTCGCAACGTTGTCATTAAAGAAGTGGCACGCGGTTTGAGCAAAGAAACCGGCGATATGCGCCTCTTTGACATTGCCGAACGCTTGGAGAGCGTGATGTGGGAAGAGAAAAAAATGTTCCCGAATCTGGACTGGTTCTCTGCCGTTTCCTACCAAAAATTGGGCGTACCAACCGCTATGTTCACACCGCTGTTCGTGATTTCCCGTACAACCGGTTGGAGCGCACACGTTCTCGAGCAACGCAAAGACGGCAAAATCATCCGTCCGAGCGCAAACTACACAGGCCCTGAAGATTTGGCATTCGTGGAGATTGAAAACCGCTAATACGCGTAACAGCAGGGTGGGCCGCCTGCCCACCCCATCTCGAAATGCCGTTTGAAAACAATGAATAAATTAAGTTTTCGTTTTTCGACGGCCTAGTGCAGTATGCGAGAGAGAGAGAGCCGGCCGTTTGGAAAACATGCTGCTCTGCTGTCGTCATTCCCATACAGGCAGAAATTCAAAAGTTGAAATGTTCTGCTGTAAAGAGTGCTGAAAGATTTAAGTTTGGATTTCCGTCTATACGGGAATGATGGTAGCGGAGCAGCAATTTTTTTTCATACCGCGAATAGATTTCAGACAACAAGCAATAAAACAGAATTTATGATTTCAGACGGCCTGAAGGTCCGAATCAACAGGCCGTCTGAAACCCAAAACCAAAAAAATAATAGATTTAGGAGAACCGACATGACTGCCAACCAACGCTACCGCAAAGCTTTGCCCGGTACGAATTTGGAATATTACGACGCGCGTCAGGCGTGTGAAGACATCAAACCAGGCTCTTACGACAAGCTGCCGTACACAAGCCGTATCTTGGCTGAGAACTTGGTCAACCGTGCAGACAAAGTCGACCTGCCTACGCTGCAAAGCTGGCTGGGCCAGCTGATTGAGGGAAAACAGGAAATCGACTTCCCTTGGTATCCGGCGCGCGTGGTGTGTCACGATATTCTGGGTCAGACAGCGTTGGTGGACTTGGCAGGCCTGCGCGATGCGATTGCCGAAAAAGGCGGCGATCCTTCCAAAGTGAATCCTGTGGTGCAAACCCAGCTCATCGTCGACCACTCTTTGGCCGTTGAATGCGGCGGTTACGATCCCGATGCCTTCCGCAAAAACCGCGAAATCGAAGACAGACGTAACGAAGACCGTTTCCACTTCATCAACTGGACAAAAACCGCATTTGAAAATGTGGACGTGATTCCGGCGGGCAACGGCATTATGCACCAAATCAATCTGGAAAAAATGTCGCCCGTCGTCCAAGTCAAAAACGGCGTGGCGTTTCCCGACACCTGCGTAGGTACTGACTCACATACGCCGCACGTCGATTCACTGGGCGTGATTTCCGTAGGCGTGGGCGGTTTGGAAGCCGAAACCGTGATGTTGGGCCGTGCATCCATGATGCGTCTGCCTGATATTGTCGGCGTTGAGTTGACCGGCAAACGCCAGCCGGGCATTACTGCCACCGACATCGTGTTGGCACTGACCGAATTCTTGCGTAAAGAGCGCGTGGTTGGCGCATTTGTCGAATTCTTCGGCGAAGGTGCAAGAAGCCTGTCTATCGGCGACCGTGCCACCATTTCCAACATGACCCCTGAGTTCGGCGCGACTGCCGCGATGTTCGCTATTGATGAGCAAACTATTGATTATTTGAAACTGACCGGTCGTGACGACGCGCAAGTGAAATTGGTAGAAATCTACGCCAAAACCGCAGGCTTGTGGGCAGATGCCTTGAAAACCGCTGTTTATCCTCGCGTTTTGAAATTTGATTTGAGCAGCGTAACGCGCAATATGGCAGGCCCAAGTAACCCCCATGCCCGTTTTGCGACCGCCGATTTGGCCAGCAAAGGCTTGGCTAAACCTTACGAAGAGCCTTCAGACGGCCAAATGCCTGACGGTGCAGTGGTTATTGCCGCAATTACTTCATGTACCAATACTTCCAATCCGCGCAACGTTGTCGCCGCCGCGCTGTTGGCACGCAATGCCAACCGCCTCGGCTTGCAACGCAAACCTTGGGTGAAATCTTCGTTTGCACCGGGTTCAAAAGTAGCCGAAATCTATTTGAAAGAAGCAGGCCTGTTGCCTGAAATGGAAAAACTCGGTTTCGGTATCGTTGCTTTCGCATGTACCACCTGTAACGGCATGAGCGGCGCGCTGGATCCGAAAATTCAGCAGGAAATCATCGACCGCGATTTGTACGCTACCGCCGTATTGTCAGGCAACCGCAACTTCGACGGCCGCATCCATCCGTATGCGAAACAGGCTTTCCTCGCTTCGCCTCCGTTAGTCGTCGCCTACGCGCTGGCAGGCAGCATCCGTTTCGATATTGAAAACGACGTACTCGGCGTTGCAGACGGCAAAGAAATCCGCCTGAAAGACATCTGGCCTACCGATGAAGAAATCGATGCCATCGTTGCCGAATATGTGAAACCGCAACAATTCCGCGACGTTTATATACCGATGTTCGACACCGGCACAGCACAAAAAGCACCAAGCCCACTGTACGACTGGCGTCCAATGTCCACCTACATCCGCCGCCCACCTTACTGGGAAGGCGCACTGGCAGGGGAACGCACATTAAGAGGTATGCGTCCGCTGGCGATTTGCCCGACAACATCACCACCGACCACCTCTCACCGTCCAATGCAATTTTGGCCAGCAGTGCCGCAGGCGAATATTTGGCGAAAATGGGTTTGCCTGAAGAAGACTTCAACTCTTACGCAACCCACCGCGGCGACCACTTGACCGCCCAACGCGCAACCTTCGCTAATCCGAAACTGTTTAACGAAATGGTGAGAAACGAAGACGGCAGCGTACGCCAAGGTTCGCTGGCACGCGTTGAACCAGAAGGCAAAACCATGCGTATGTGGGAAGCCATCGAAACCTATATGAACCGCAAACAGCCGCTCATCATCATTGCCGGTGCGGACTACGGTCAAGGCTCAAGCCGCGACTGGGCTGCAAAAGGCGTACGCCTCGCCGGTGTGGAAGCGATTGTTGCCGAAGGCTTCGAGCGTATTCACCGCACCAACTTGATCGGTATGGGTGTGTTGCCGTTGCAGTTCAAACCGGGTACCAACCGCCACACCCTGCAACTGGACGGTACGGAAACCTACGACGTTGTTGGCGAACGCACACCGCGCTGCGACCTGACCCTTGTGATTCACCGTAAAAACGGAGAAACCGTCGAAGTTCCGGTTACCTGCCGCCTCGATACTGCAGAAGAAGTATTGGTATATGAAGCCGGTGGTGTATTGCAACGTTTCGCACAAGATTTCTTAGAAGGAAATGCAGCGTAAGGTAAATCGGGTATCGTCAAAATACCCGGACTACGCTCAAAAAGGTTTTCAGACGGCCTCGAATGTTTGAGAGGCCGTCCGAAAAAACCATACTAGAAATACAAAGGAGAACTCGAAATGCCGCAAATTAAAATTCCAGCCGTTTACTACCGCGGCGGTACATCTAAAGGCATTTTCTTCAAACGCACCGATCTGCCGCCCGCTGCGCAGGAAGCAGGCGAGGCACGCGACAAAATCCTCTTGCGCGTACTCGGCAGCCCCGACCCTTACGGCAAACAGATTGACGGTTTGGGCAACGCCAGTTCGTCCACCAGTAAAGCTGTGATTTTGGATAAATCCGAACGCGCCTATCACGATGTCGATTACTTGTTCGGACAAGTTTCCATCGACAAACCTTTTGTCGATTGGAGCGGCAACTGCGGTAATCTGACCGCCGCCGTGGGCGCATTTGCCATCGAGCAAGGCTTGGTCGATAAATCCAAAATCCCTTCAGACGGCCTGTGTACCGTCAAAATCTGGCAGAAAAACATCGGCAAAACCATTATTGCCCATGTACCGATGCAAAACGGCGCAGTTTTGGAAACAGGCGATTTTGAGCTTGACGGCGTAACGTTCCCGGCAGCCGAAGTACAAATCGAATTTCTTGATCCGGCCGACGGCGAAGGCAGTATGTTCCCAACCGGCAATTTGGTCGATGAAATTGATGTGCCGAATATAGGCCGTCTAAAAGCCACGCTTATCAATGCCGGCATTCCAACCATTTTCCTGAATGCCGCAGATTTGGGCTACACAGGCAAAGAGTTGCAAGACGACATCAACAACGATGCCGCGGCGCTGGAAAAATTTGAAACCATCCGCGCGTATGGTGCGCTGAAAATGGGTTTGATCAGTGACGTATCCGAAGCTGCCACTCGCGCCCATACTCCGAAAGTCGCTTTTGTCGCCCCTGCGGCCGATTACACCGCTTCAAGCGGCAAAACCGTCAAAGCTGCCGACATCGACTTATTGGTACGCGCGTTGAGCATGGGTAAATTGCACCACGCCATGATGGGTACCGCTTCAGTTGCCATCGCTACCGCTGCCGCCGTGCCCGGTACGCTGGTCAACCTTGCAGCCGGAGGCGGAGCGCGTAAAGAAGTCCGTTTCGGTCATCCGTCAGGCACACTGCGTGTCGGTGCAGCCGCCGAATGTCAGGACGGACAATGGACGGCTACCAAAGCGGTTATGAGCCGTAGCGCACGCGTGATTATGGAAGGACAAGTCCGAGTGCCTTTAAGTTTTCAGACGGCCACGCCATTAAACAAGGCCGTCTGAAAACCCAATAAGCAGATTTTAGTCAGGTAGCGATACCTGCAATGGAGATTAGGGTTGGGCATGAAGCCTGACTAAACACCAAACCAAAGGCAATCTGAAAAGCTCTCAAATGTTTTTGCTCTTTTCAGACGGCCTGAAGCCAAAAAAACAATCAAAAATTCAAAGGAGAAACACCATGTCCAACCAACTCATTCTTGTTCTGAACTGCGGCAGCTCTTCACTCAAAGGTGCCGTTATCGACCGAAAAAACGGCAAAGTTCTCTTAAGCTGTCTTGGCGAACGTTTGGGTACGCCCGAAGCAATAATTACGTTCAGTAAAGACGGCAAAAAATGCCAAACTGCTTTGACCAGTCGTAACGATCACGCTGGTGCAGTAGGCATGTTGCTGAAAGAACTGGAAAAACACGGCCTGCACGACCAAATTAAAGCCATTGGTCACCGTATTGCCCATGGCGGCGAAAAATACAGCGAATCTGTTTTGATCGACCAAGCAGTCATGGATGAACTCGATGCCTGTATTCCGCTCGCTCCGCTGCACAACCCTGCCAATATCAACGGCATTTTGGCTGCGCAAGAGCATTTCCCGGGCCTGCCCAATGTCGGTGTGATGGATACTTCGTTCCACCAAACCATGCCGGAGCGTGCCTACACATATGCCGTTCCGCGCGAATTGCGTAAAAAATACGCTTTCCGCCGCTACGGTTTCCACGGCACCAGTATGCGTTACGTTGCCCCTGAAGCCGCACGCATCTTGGGCAAACCTCTGGAAGACATCCGCATGATTATTGCCCACTTAGGTAACGGCGCATCTATTACCGCCATCAAAAACGGCAAATCCGTTGACACCAGTATGGGCTTCACGCCGATCGAAGGTTTGGTAATGGGTACACGTTGCGGCGACATCGACCCGGGCGTATACAGCTATCTGACTTCACATGCCGGTTTGGATGTTGCCCAAGTTGATGAAATGTTGAACAAAAAATCAGGATTGCTCGGTATTTCCGAACTCTCCAACGACTGCCGTTCTTTGGAAATTGCGGCGGACGAAGGCCATGAAGGCGCACGTTTGGCTCTGGAAGTGATGACTTACCGCCTTGCCAAATACATTGCTTCGATGGCTGTGGCTTGTGGCGGCGTTGACGCGCTTGTGTTCACCGGCGGTATCGGTGAAAACTCGCGTAATATCCGCGCTAAAACTGTTTCCTATCTTGATTTCTTGGGTCTGCACATCGACACCAAAGCCAATATGGACAAACGCTATGGTAACTCCGGTATCATCAGCCCGACAGGTTCTATGCCGGCGGTTTTGGTGGTACCAACCAATGAAGAGCTGATGATTGCCCACGATACGGCTCAGTTGGCCGGCTTTATGGAAGAAGCAGGCTAGGGCGAAGATTTTCCTAGGCCATAAACAATAAAAAGTGCGGATTCATCATCCGCACTTTTTTAATTACATCTCAATCAAGCCACTTGGGTTTGATGTTCGTCGCCGTTGCGTTCACGAACTGCGCCCAAACGGTAAACGGTTTCGCCTTGTTCGCTCAAGAATGCCTGTACTGCATCGGCATCTTCTTTGGCAATGATAACAACCATGCCGATACCGCAGTTAAATGTACGGTACATCTCTTGGGTTTCCACATTGCCTGCTTTTTGCAGCCATTGGAATAATTTAGGCAATTCCCACGCTTTGGCATCGATTTGTGCGACGGTATTTTCAGGTAAAACGCGAGGTACGTTTTCAGTAATACCGCCGCCGGTAATATGGGCCATGCCTTTAATGGTGAATTTCTCCAAAGCTGCAAGGATAGGTTTCACATACAGGCGGGTAGGGGCGATGATGGCTTCGCGCAAGGTTTTACCGTTGTCGAATTCCGCATCCAAATCGGGATTGTCGCGCTCGATGATTTTGCGAACCAAAGAGTAGCCGTTGGAGTGTGCACCGTTGGAAGCCAAGCCCAAAACAACGTCTCCGGCCTGAATGCTGCGGCCGTTAATAACGCGTTCTTTTTCAACCACGCCGACGGCAAAACCGGCCAAGTCGTATTCGCCTTCGGGATACATGCCTGGCATTTCGGCAGTTTCACCGCCAATCAAAGCGCAACCGGATTCTTCGCAGCCTTGGGCAATGCCTTTAATCACATCAGTCGCGCGGGCAACATCCAGCTTACCGCAAGCGAAATAGTCCAAGAAGAACAAAGGTTCTGCACCTTGAACCAAAATATCGTTGACGCTCATGGCAACCAAATCGATGCCGACGGTATCGTGTTTGTCCCAGTCGAAAGCCAGTTTCAGCTTGGTGCCGACGCCGTCCGTACCGGAAACCAATACCGGATTTTTGTATTTTTTGCCGATTTCGACCAAAGCGCCGAAACCGCCCAAATCACCCAACACTTCAGGGCGCATAGTACGCTTGGCAAAAGGTTTGATATTTTCGACCAGTTGATCGCCTGCGTCGATATCCACGCCTGCGTCACGATAGCTCAAAGAAGTGCTCATTGGATTTCCTTATTCGGGTATGGGTAGATTGTCGGAGCGTATTTTATCTTAAATTGGAGGATTCAGGCTGAATTTTTTGGCGTTATTGTTAACAATTTTATTTTGTCTTGATTGGTGCCGCACTTCAGACGGCCTTTGTGAATCTGTTATACTGCTTATTGATTTTGAAAACCTTAAGCATCAACTGGGGAACACCTTTTTATGTATCAAAAGAAAGCGCGCAGTGTAAAACCGTGGATTATTATGGCTTGCGTTATCGCGGCCTTTATTTGGCTTTTATATGCCTTAGGCAATGTTTTGACGCCGTTTATTGTGGCTGCCGTTTTGGCCTATATTTTGAATCCCTTGGTCGAATGGCTGCAATTGAAGCGTATCCGCCGCGCACCGGCCTCTATGATTATTATGGCGCTTGCTTTGCTGATATTACTGGCGTTGATGCTAATTATTATACCTATGCTGTTAAATCAGTTTAATAATCTGGCCGAACGCCTGCCGCAAATCGTAGGCTTTGTTCAAAACAAATTGCTGCCGTGGCTCAACAGCGTCAGCGGGGATTATATTCAAATCGATCAAGAATCAATCATCGCATGGTTGCAGTCGCATACTGATGAGTTGAGCAATACGCTCAAAGAATGGATTCCGACCTTGATGCGTCAAAGCGGTAACGTCATCAGCGGCGTCAGCAATTTGGTGTTGTTGCCTTTGCTGCTGTATTACTTCTTGTTGGATTGGAAACGCTGGTCTTCCGGAATCAGCAAATTGGTTCCGCGCCGTTTTATCGAGACCTACACGCGTATCAGCAGTAATATGGACGAAGTTTTGGGCGAATTTCTGCGTGGCCAGCTGATGGTTATGATGATTATGGGCTTGGTCTATGGCTTGGGCTTGATGCTGGTCGGTTTGGATTCTGGCTTTGCCATCGGTATGATTGCCGGTATTTTGGTATTTATTCCGTATTTGGGCGCGTTTACCGGCCTTTTGCTGGCAACAGTTGCTGCGCTTTTGCAATATGGCTCATGGCAGGGTTTGTTGATGGTCTGGGCTGTATTCGGTGTCGGACAATTCTTGGAAAGCTTTTTCATTACGCCTAAAATCGTTGGCGACCGCATTGGTTTGTCTCCGTTCTGGGTGATTTTCTCATTGATGGCTTTCGGACAACTGATGGGTTTTGTCGGTATGCTTGCCGGCCTGCCACTTGCCGCCGTAACATTGGTTTTATTGCGTGAAGGTGCATCTGCCTATTTCGGCAGCCATTTCTACAAACATAAATAAATCGATAATATTAAGGCCGTCTGAAATCCAAGTTTCAGACGGCCATTGATAACAAAGGAAGTTTATATGTTAGCCATTATCGGCGGCAGCGGTTTGACCAAACTGCCGGAACTCGAAATTACCGAACGAAAAATTGTACGCACTCCATACGGCTTAACCAGCAGTCCTATTTTGTTCGGCAGGTTGGGGCGCTTGGATATTGTTTTCCTCGCCCGACACGGCTTCAGCCATACCATCGCGCCGCATGAAATCAACTACCGTGCCAATATCTGGGCGTTACATTCTTTAGGCGTTGAAAACATCATTGCCATTTCTTCAGTCGTCGGTATTAACCCCGATTTTGAAAACGGCAGTTTGGTGTTGCCGGACGATTTAATCGACTATACCTATGGCCGCAAAGATACCTTTTTTGAAGGCCAAGAATGCTCGGTTGTCCATACCGATTTTTTCAACCCTTATTGCAATGAATTGCGACAAAAGTTATTAAATATCACGAAAGCGCACAATGTGCCGATTTACGACTCCGCCGTTTATGGCTGCCTGCAAGGTCCGCGCCGTCCGACCCGCGCAGAAATCGCCCGTTATCGACGTGACGGCGTAGATGTACTCGGTATGACCGGTATGCCTGAAGCCGTTTTGGCCAGGGAGTTGAAAATGGCCTATGCCCACTTTTGTAGCGTCAGCAGCATTGATTGCTTTGATAGCGGAGTAGGGACTGAGGGCTGTAATGAACAGACTTCTATGGCGATGACGAAAATCCGACAATTATTGAATGGTTTGTAATTGATCATGCCGTCTGAAATGATGTTTTCAGACGGCATATTTTATTTAAGAAGCTGTTTCCCGCGCCCAATGGGGCAGGGAGGCTTTTTGTTTGCGGAACGAGGCAAGTTGCATACCCCGACATTTTTCAAAAATCAATTCAACTCCGCTTTGCAGCTGTAAAATCAAATTAGTATGCGTTTCCGTTTTAATAAAATCGATATTGCGTTGTACCAAGCGTTGAATGACGGCATACACATCAAGGCAGCCATTTGCAAAAAACCACGGATTCAACTTTACCCAACGGCCACCGCTTAATGCAGTATTAGGCTGAAAATCAGCACGAATCTGAGTCAGCCGATTGTCAGAGAAATGCAGTTCGATATCGCCATAAAGCCAAATATTCCAGCCTTTTTGCACCAACAAGCCTTTAGGGACGCAATCAGGCGCAGGAAACATCTGTAAAATAGACTCTGCAGATTGTCCGATTTCCAGATAGTCAAATCGGCCGGTATACAAAAAATCATAAATATCAACGGCAATAGGAAAGTGGTAGCGCATGGCAACAACCATAGAAAAGCAATTAACCAAGCTATCTTAAACTTAAAATATAATGAAATCAATTCTTATTACTATTTATTTATATAAGAAAGGCCGTCTGTTGTTCAGATGGCCTTGTATCTTTGGTTTAAACCGATATTGGTTTACTCAGCCTTTAAATCAGCTACGCATTGCTTATCGCGTGCCTCAAAAGCTTCCGCGCCACCCAAGAGCTTGAGTTGCTCCTCAGGGCTGATTTTGCCGAAGCTTCGGATTTGCTCGTCAGAGAGTTTGCTTAAAGGCTGATCCCACATACAGACACAATAGTCTTGAGCCAATTTCTCGTTTTGCGCATCCAAACCTTTTGCCTTCAAATCAGCTTGCCATTTTTCAGCAAAAGGAATGTTTTTCACACAAGATTCCACAACATTTTGTTTCATCTGCGGCTTGTTCATGGCACATTGTGAGAGCAGGGCGGTCAGAGCCAGCAAAGACAAAATAATCCATGCCCAAATGCGGATGGTGCGGATTTTTGCCTTGGCTTTCTTTCTGGCCGCCAGTTGCTCTTCAGACGGCCTTTCCGTTTGTTGCTCAGTCATGCAGGCTTTCCATGCGGATCATGGTGATCGGAGCATCCACGCAACTCAGAGCTTCAATCGCTGCGATAGCGCGTTTGACATTATGTTCCACTGTGGTGTGGGTCAGAATCACAATTTCGGCAGTACTTTGATTAATCACGCCTTTTTGAATCAAAGCCTCGATAGAAACATTTTCTTTGGCCAAGAGTGCGGCAATTTGACCCAAAGTGCCCGGTTCGTCAGTTGCTTGAACGCGCAGATAGTAGCTGCTGGTGATTTCATCCATAGGCAGAATATTTTGCGCTTGAACTTGTGAAGGTTGGAATGCCAAGTGAGGGACACGATGGTCAGTTTCCGCTTCAATCAGGCGGGCAATATCAATGATGTCGGCAACCACAGCAGAAGCAGTCGGCAATGCACCGGCGCCTGCACCATAATACAAGGTTTCACCAACCATATCGGCATTGACACGGACAGCATTCATCACACCGTTAACGTTTGCCAGCAGACGGCTTTCAGGAATCAGTGTAGGGTGTACACGCAACTCGATGCCTTTGTCGGTTTTACGGGTAATACCCAACAATTTGATGCGGTAGCCAAGTTCTTCAGCGTATTTGATATCACGGCTGTCGAGTTTGCTGATGCCTTCCAAATAGCAGGCAGAAAAGTTCATCGGCGTACCGAATGCCAATGCGCTCATGATGGTGATTTTATGGCCGGCATCATGACCTTCGATATCAAAAGTAGGGTCAGCTTCTGCATAGCCCAAAGCCTGAGCTTCTTTCAATACATCTGCAAACGCGCTGCCTTTTTCACGCATTTCAGTAAGAATGAAATTGCTGGTACCATTAATAATACCGGCAATACTGCGGATTTGGTTCGCAGCCAAGCCTTCACGCAAAGCCTTGATAATAGGGATACCACCGGCAACAGCAGCTTCAAACTGTACCATGACATTTTTTTCTTCCGCCAAAGGGAAAATTTCATTGCCGTATTCAGCCAACAGTTTTTTATTGGCAGTAACAATGTGTTTGCCGTTTTCAATCGCTTTCAATACTGCATCTTTGGCAATACCGGTACCGCCAAACAATTCAACAACAACATCAACATCTTGATGTTGAACCAGCGCAAACGGGTCTTTGATAAAAGCAGCATTCGGGCAAATTTGTTTGGCTTTTTCTTCGCTCAAATCACAAACAGCAGAAATACGGACTTCACGTCCCAAGCGGCGGCTGATTTCCGCAGCGTTGTCCTGCAATACAGTGGCCGTACCGCCACCGACTGTACCCAAACCTAAAAGACCGATATTTACTGGCTTCATTGTGTCTCCTTTTGAGCCGATACTTTAAAATAATCACGAAAAACCAAGGCTTGTTATAATCGCTTGCAATCGTAAATTCAGAGCAAAGCATCAATGCACAAGGTCAAACGTTGAATCCTACCTGATATTGCTTGATTTTGCACCTTTTTTTGCAAGTTTCCAGAGGCCGTCTGAAAAATCGTTCTACCATAAAAACAGGAATTGCCATGAAAATCACAGAAAACCATATCGATGAAGCCACATCATTTTTTTCATCCTCGCAAGGAAGATTGCAAATCGGTGAACAAACATATTCAGAACCCATTTGCTGGCAAGATGGCAAAGTAAGCATTATTCCTCAAACAACCATTGAAGAATTAAACGAACAAATTTTTATATCAGCAATTGAAACAGCAGAAAACCGTCCTGAAGTCATTATTATAGGTACAGGAGAAAAACAAAAATTCCTGCATCCCAAAATTGCTGCAGCCTTATCAGCCTATGGAATCGGCTTCGAATGCATGACCACAGCCTCAGCTTGTAGAACTTTAATTTTGCTGCAAGGCGAAGGACGAAGCACATGGGCTTGGTTGTGGCCATAATTTGTAGAAAAGGCTATTGCATCATGCTAGTACAAGTTCGTATAATTTTTCATTATGAAATTTTCTGTTTAAATA
>NZ_KV831674.1:0-247 GCF_001837185.1 Neisseria sp. HMSC064D07
ACGGTGATGTCTTTGGCCAGTTTGAAGTCAATCTGGTTGTCGGACACGGTGGTGACGATGTTGCGGTCGCTGCTGCGGTAGGCAACGGTTTCGCCCAGCTGGACGTTGTCGTCGCTGCCGTTGTCGGCGGCAATGTTCAGACCTTTGGCCACATTGGCGTTGGTCTCTTTCAGCTGACCGTAGTTGACGGCGTCGGTGTCGTCGGTACCGGCGGCTACGTTGGTAATCTTGTTACCGGCGTTGTTCA